>NZ_JASJVC010000096.1:0-10516 GCF_035019905.1 Sphingomonas sp. 10B4
ACCCCCGACCCCTCCCGCAAGCGGGAGGGGGGAAGAGGTGGCTCAGTCCTCGCCGAACTTCGCCTCGACCAGCGCGCACAGCGCGCCGACCGCGGTCTCGGCATGCTCGCCCTCGGCCGAAATCGAGATCGTGTCGCCCATCGCCGCGCCGAGCATCATCAGCCCCATGATCGAGGTGCCCGTCACCGACCCGGCGCCATCCTTCTCGACCTGCAGCTCGCACGGCTGCGACGCGGCGAGCGTGACGAACTTGGCGCTGGCCCGCGCATGCAGCCCGCGCTTGTTGGTAATCAACACCGAACGCTTGACCGACATCAGGCGGCCGCCTCGCCGAGAACCTCGGAGGCGACCGAAATATATTTCCGCCCCGCCTCGCGCGCGGCGGCGACGGCATCGACGATCTTCATTTTCTTGCGCGCCGATTCGAGCCGGATCAGCATCGGCAGGTTGATCCCAGCGATCACTTCGATCCGCCCGCGCTCCATCAGCGAAATCGCGAGGTTCGACGGCGTCCCGCCGAACAGGTCGGTCAGCAGGATCACCCCGCGCCCGGTATCGACGCGACCGATCGCCTCGGCAATGTCGTTGCGGCGCGCCTCCATATCGTCCTCGGGGCCGATATTGACCGTGGCGACATGCTCCTGCTTGCCGACCACATGCTCCATCGCCGTCACGAACTCATCGGCCAAACGGCCGTGGGTCACGAGAACCAGTCCGATCATCGTCCCACCCACTTCATGCAACACGCGCCCCATCGTCCCTAATCTCATCGGGCGTCCCGTCGCGCACGCCCTCAAGTGAGTCTTGCGGGGCAGCGGCGAGATCGCGGTGCGCGACCGTGGGCGAAAATCCCTCGGCGCGCAACCGCGCGGCGATCCGCTGCGCGACATGGACCGAGCGATGTCTCCCCCCGGTACAGCCCAAGGCGATCGTAACATACGATTTTCCCTCGGCACGGTAGCGCGGGAGCAGCAGCAGCAGCAGCGCCTCGATCTGCGCGAGCGCGGCGTCATACGCCGGGTCCTGCGCGATATAGGCCGAGACGTCGGCATCGAGCCCGGTCCCCGGGCGCAGCTCGGGCACCCAATGTGGATTGCGCAGGAAGCGCATGTCGAACACCAGATCGGCGTTGCGCGGCAACCCGCGCGCAAAGCCGAACGACATCACCGACAAGGTCGGCTCGCCCAGCCGTTCGCCGAGCTGCTCGCCCGAAAACGTCGCGCGCACTTGCTGCGCGAGTTCGTTCGCGGTGAGGTTCGTCGTGTCGATCAGCCGGTTCGCCCAGCCGCGCAAGGGGGACAGCAATTCGCGTTCGCGCGCGATGCCGTCCGACGCCGGCCGGTCGAGCGCGAGCGGGTGCCGCCGCCGCGTCTCCGAATAGCGCCGCTCGAGTTCGTTCCCCGCGCAATCGAGGAACAGCGTGCCGATGTCATAGCCATGGACTTCGCGCAGCTGCTTGATTCGCTCGACGATCCGTTCGGGATCGAAATCGCGCGTCCGCGCGCCGATGCCGAGCGCGAGCGGCTGTGCCGAACGCTCGAACCCCTCGGGCAACGGCGCATTGAGCAAGCGATCGAGCAGCAGCAGCGGCAGATTGTCGACCACTTCCCAGCCGAGATCCTCGAGCGTGCGCAACACGGTCGATTTCCCCGCGCCCGACATGCCGGTGACGAGCAGGATATCCTTGGGATCGCGTTTCATAGCGTCTCTCTAACGTCGCGGAGCGCCAATTCCACCTTGATCGGTGCCGAAGCCGCGAAAGCATCGAGCGCGACCACGGGCACTGCAATGCCAGCGATGACGGTCGACTCGTTCCGCTCGGGCATCCGCGCGACCGCACCTCCAAGCCGTATAACGAGTGCGACCGCAATCTCGTCGATATACGGCATAGCCCGGATCCCGATCCCGCGCACCTCGATCTTTCCGGCGATCGTGTCGGGTGCCGTCGCGCGGAGCCCGCCTGCGACCGCGCGGACCGCGGTATAGTCGTCGCTGACGAGACGTGCCCCGCGATCGATCAGCCGCAGCGCAAGGTCCGACTTGCCGCTCCCCGACGGGCCGATCAGCATCACGCCGAGCTCCCCGATCGCGATCGTCGTCGCATGGATACGCAGGCTCATCCGGCGGTTTCCGCGGCGGGCAGGCGAATGACGAAGCGAGCGCCCGCGGCGCGGTTGGTGCGTTCGGTCGCGACGATGCTGCCCTGGTGCGCATCGACGATCGTCCGCGCGATAGCGAGCCCGAGCCCCGAATGCTTGCCGAACGCCTCGCCCGCCGGGCGCAGCGACTGGAAGCGCTGGAACACCTGCTCGCGCGCTTCCTCGGGAACGCCGGGACCTTCATCCTCGATCGCGACGAACACGCCGTCGGGCTCGTGGCGCGCGACGATCCGGATCAGCCCGCGATCGGGCGAGAAGGAAATCGCATTCTCGATGACATTTTCGAGCACGCGCTCGAGCCGCGCGCCTTCGCCCAGCACGACGAGCGACTCGGCTTGCCGCCGGTCGAACTCCAGCCGGATGCCGCGTTCGACGCCGCGCGCCTCACGGCTGCCGATCAGCGCCGCGATCATCGCGCCGAGATCGACTGGCTCGAACTTCGCGCGGCTAAGCTGCGCGTCGAGCCGCGATGCCTCGGCAATATCGGTGATCAGCCGGTCGAGCCGGTGAACATCGTCGCGCACGATCGCGAGCAAGCGCTCCTGCAGCGCCGGATCCTTGACCATCGCCAGTCCCTCGACCGCCGAGCGCAGCGACGCGAGCGGGTTCTTCATCTCGTGCGTCACATCGGCGGCGAACGCCTCGATCGCATCGATCCGCGCGCGAAGTGCGAGGCTCATGTCCGACAGTGCACGCGCGAGCATCCCGATCTCGTCGCGCCGCTCGGGCAGCCGCGGCACAACCACCTCGCGCGCCCGCCCGAGCCGGACGCGCACCGCCGACCAGGCGAGCCGCCGCAGCGGCCGCACGATCGTGCGCGCGAGGAACAGCGACAGCAGCACCGAGACGATCGCGACGACGAACAGCACGATGCTCAGCCGGAAGCGTTCGACGCGCACCGTCTGCGTGATGTCGCGCGCATTGAAGGTCGTCATCACCACGCTGCCGCCGGGCATCGGCGAGGCGGCGGTGATGACGGGCGTGCGATCGGGGGCACGCCATACCGTCGCCGCGACGGTCGGCGCCGAACGCACGGTGCGCACGTCGGGCCAGGCGAGCCCGTTGCTACGCTCGCGATAGAGCGGCGCGCGCGGCGTGCCGACGACGGTGTCGATCCCGGCGTCGAGGAAGCGCGCCGCGCCCTGGGTCCAGGCCTGTTTGTCTGGGTCCTGCAGCACGAAGTTGCGCAGGCCCAGCGCGCGCGTGTCGATGATCAGCTTGGCGTCGGCATCGTAAATGCGGATCCAGCTGCCCATGTCGCGCGCCAGCTTGACCGAGAGGTCGGGGCGTTGCGCGGTCGGCACCGCGACCACCGCCTCGGCGATCAGCCGCGCCTCGCGGATCGATTGCGTGACGCGCCCGTCGACGATCCGGCTGCGATACGAATCGAGATAGAAGAACCCGCCCGCGAGCATCGCCAGCGCGAAGACGTTGACGAACAGGATGCGCGGCGTGAGCGAGACGCGCGCCGACCAGCGCAACGACAGCGCGCGCGCATCCTCGTCGCTCGGATCGAGCACGAGCATCGCCGCCGCCGCGGGGTCAGTCCTCCGAGAAACGATAGCCCGCTCCATACAGCGTCTCGATCGCGTCGAATTCGGGATCGACCTGGCGGAACTTCCGCCGGACGCGCTTGATATGGCTGTCGATCGTCCGGTCGTCGACATAGATATCGTCGTGATAGGCGGCATCCATCAACTGGTTGCGCGTCTTGACGATGCCGGGCCGCTGCGCGAGCGTTTCGAGGATCAGGAACTCGGTCACCGTCAGCACGACGTTTTCGCCGCCCCAGGTGACGCGGTGCCGCGCGGTATCCATCGCGAGCCGCCCACGCGTGAGCGACGTCTCCGCGCTCGCCTCCTCGCCCGCCGATCCGCTCGTCGAGACTTCGGTCCGCCGCAGGATCGCACGGATCCGTGCGATCAGCAGCCGCTGCGAGAAGGGCTTGGCGATATAGTCGTCGGCTCCCATCGCCAGGCCCAGCGCCTCGTCGAGTTCGTCATCCTTCGAGGTCAGGAAGATCACCGGGATCATGCTCTTCTCGCGCAAGCGTCGTAGCAGCTCGAGCCCGTCCATCCGCGGCATCTTGATGTCGAGGATCGCGATGTCGGGCGGATTGTCGATCAGCGCCTTGAGCGCGGTCTCGCCATCGGAATAGAGCCGCGTGACAAAGCCTTCGGCCTGCAACGCGATCGATACCGATGTGAGGATGTTGCGGTCGTCATCGACCAGCGCGATCGTTGCCGTCATCGGCGGGGGCAATCCTTCATCATTTCGCAGGCGGCTTAATCCATTAGCCGCCCAGCCTCAATGGAAGCTGAACGGACCGATTTGACCGGCACGCCCCGCCTCGATATGCGCGACCGGAACACCGCGAGGTCAAAATGACCCGCACGGGACAGTAGGAGAAACCCCAGTGAGCGATCGCATACCCACCGCCGGCCTTGAATCGCAGGGCATCGAAACCCGCGCAAATCTGCACTGGAATCTCGTCACCGCCCGGCTGATCCAGTCGGCGATCGCCCGCGGGGAAGGCAAATTGTCCGCCGACGGCCCGCTGGTGGTCGAAACCGGCGCGCATACCGGCCGCTCGGCGCAGGACAAGTTCATCGTCCGCGACGCCGAAACCGAGAGTACGGTGTGGTGGGGCAAGAGCAACAAGGCGATGTCGCCCGAGCATTTCGCTGTCCTCAAGGCCGATTTCCTGTCCGCGCTGCGGGACAAGGAAGATCTGTTCGTCCAGGATCTGTTCGGCGGCTCGCAGCCCGAGCACCGCGTCCAGGTCCGCGTGATCAACGAGCTCGCCTGGCACAACAGCTTCATCCGCACGATGCTCGTCCGCCCCGAGGAAAGCGAGCTGCGCGGCTTCGTCCCCGACTATACGATCATCGACTTGCCGAGCTTCCGCGCTTCGCCCGAGCGCCACGGCTGCCGCAGCGAGACCGTGATCGCGGTCAATTTCACTGACAAGCTCATCCTGATCGGCGGCACGCGCTATGCCGGCGAGATGAAGAAGTCGGTGTTCAGCCTGCTCAACTATCTCCTCCCGCCAACGGGCGTGATGCCGATGCACTGCTCGGCCAATATGGGCCCCGACGGCGACACCGCGGTGTTCTTCGGCCTGTCGGGCACCGGCAAGACGACGCTCAGCGCCGATGCCAGCCGCACGCTGATCGGCGATGACGAGCATGGCTGGTCCGACACCGCGGTCTTCAACTTCGAAGGCGGCTGCTACGCCAAGATGATCCGCCTCTCGGCCGACGCCGAGCCCGAAATCTTCGCCACCACAAAGCGTTTTGGGACGATCCTCGAAAATGTCGTGATGGACCCGGTAACGCGCCAGCTCGACCTGGACGACGCGAGCCTCGCCGAGAACAGCCGCGGCGCGTATCCGATCGACTTCATCCCCAATGCGTCCGAAAAGAACATGGGGCCGGTGCCGCGCAACATCGTGATGCTGACCGCCGACGCGTACGGCATCCTCCCGCCGATCGCCAAGCTCACCCCCGAACAGGCGATGTACCACTTCCTCTCAGGCTACACCGCGCGCGTCGCCGGCACCGAGATCGGCGTGACCGAGCCCGACGCGACCTTCTCGACTTGCTTCGGCGCCCCGTTCATGGCGCGGCACCCCTCGGTCTATGGCAATTTGCTGAAAAGCCGGATCGCCAAGGGCGGGGTCGATTGCTGGCTGGTCAACACCGGCTGGACCGGCGGCAAATATGGCATCGGCAGCCGGATGCCGATCAAGGCGACGCGCGCCTTGCTCAACGCCGCGCTCGATGGTTCGCTCAACGACGCCGAGTTCCGCACCGATCCGAACTTCGGCTTCAAGGTCCCCGTCGCCGTGCCCGGCGTCGACAGCGCGATCCTCGATCCGCGCGCGACCTGGGCCGACAAGGCGGCCTATGACGCCACGGCGGCAAGGCTCGTCGATCTGTTCGTCGAAAACTTCGCGCAATTCGCCGAGCATGTCGACGAAGGCGTGCGACAATCCGCGCCCAAAGTCGCCGCCGCCGCCTGACCTGCCCGCGTCTCCGGATCGGGCACCGCATTGGAGCCCGATCCGATGACCGACTTGCCCTTCCGCCCCTTTCCCGATGACGCCGCGATCCGGCGCGTGGGGGAGGGGCTGCTCGACCGCAGCCTGCCGCGCCCCGACTGGACGCACGAGGCGCATCTCGCCGCAACGCTCTGGCTCGCCCGCGACCGGCGCGACATCGACCTCGATGCGCAGATCGCGACGATCATCTCGCGCTACAACGTCGCCGTCGGCGGGGTGAATGACGACAGCCAGGGCTATCACGACACGATCACTCGCGCCTATCTCGCCGGCATCCGCGCGCATCTCGCCGCGCGCGACCCGGCCGAATCGCTCGTTACCAGCGTCGATGCGCTGCTCGCCAGCCCCGCGGGGCAGCGCGATTGGCCGCTGCGCTTCTACAGCCGCGCGCGGCTCTTCTCCGTCGCGGCGCGGCGCGCTTTCGTCACGCCCGATCTCGCGCCGCTGCCCGTGGCGTGATACGCTCGGCGTCTCGCAAATTGACGATCAAGGATGCACCCATGGGAATGCTCGACGGCCTGCTTGGCCAAGTCACCCAAAACGTCGACGTGAAGAACCTCGCCGAGAAGATCGGCCTGACCCCCGACCAGATCGAATCGGCGGTCGCCGCGCTCGGCCAGGCGCATGCGGCACCTGGCGACACCGTCGCGACCGCAGCCGAGACCACCGGCCTGCCGACCGACACGCTCCAACAGATCCTCGCGCATCTCGGCGGGGAGGGCGCGCTTGCCGGCTTTGCGAGCCAGCTCGCCGGGCAGGGCGGGGTGCTCGGCCAGCTCGGTGGCCTGGCCGAGGGTTTCTTCGGAAAGAAATGAGCCTTTCGGATCGGTCGCGTCGCGCCGCCGCGCGACCGATCCGCTTTACGCTTCAATCGCCGCGCGCGATTGGCTAAGCGTCTGGAGATGAACGAAACCGACGAGTATCGCGCGAACGGCTATGCCGCGCTCCCCGGCCTGTTTCCGCCGGCGGTGCTTCACGCGTTCTACGATCGGATGCGCCAGGATCTGGGGCTCACCAACGCCTCGATGCGCCGCTTCACCGCGCGCGGACCGTTGCTGACCAAGGACGCGATCGAGATCTACGCGCTGCAATATCCGCCGATGCTGACCTTCCTGTGGGGGCTAACCCCGCGGATCGCGCAAGCAACTCGCTGCGCGTTGCTCCCGACCTACGCCTATTTCCGGCTCTATCAGCGCGGCGACGTGTGCCGCATCCACACCGATCGCCCGGCGTGCGAGCACAGCGTCTCGCTGACGATCGCCTATGGCGACGAAACGCCTTGGCCGCTGTCGGTCGCGACCGTCGCCGATCCCGTCCCGCAGCCGGTAGTGCGCGCGGATTTCGGCGAGACCGCGTTCGGATCGGTCGCGATGCAGCCGGGCGACGGCGTGCTCTATCAGGGCGTCCACCACCGCCACGGCCGGCTCGAGCCCAACCCCAATGCCTGGTCGGCGCATCTCTTCCTGCACTGGGTCGACGCCAATGGCCGTTACAAGGACCAGGCGTTCGACCGCCCGACGATCGACCGCGTCAACGCCGGGCGGTAGCGCCATGCGGCGTCGCCCTACTGGCGGAAGCCCCGTTAATCATTCCTCCTCCGTCACCCTCGCGAAAGCGAGGGCCCCGCTTCTACTCGGCGCGCCAGAAAGAGCGGGATCCCCGCATTCGCGGGGATGACGAAGCGGTGAGGGAGTGTCACGCTCGCGGGCACGACCGATCGATGAGCGGAACGCCGATCCCTCGCGCGCGCCTCCGCGCGAACCATCCTTCTTCTTCGCGCGCCCGAAAATCGCACCAAGCAAAGCCAGCTCAGCCCAGCTCGACCCGCAACACGCTCCCATCCGCCCCGACGATCCGCACGCTGGCGCCAACCGCCGCATCGGGCCCGATGGCGGTCCAAGCCCCGTCGCCCACCGTAACGCGGCCTTCGCCATCGACGATCGCCTCGCACACCAGCACGCGCCGGCCGATCAACCGCGCCGCGCGATCGTTGAGCGCCGGGTCGGCGCGCGTCGTGTCGAGCCCGCGATACCAGCGCCACCCGATCGCCACCGCGCCCGCGGTCAGCCCGGCGAAGACCAACGCCTGCAGCACGATCGGCACCCCCGGCACGATCAGCACGAGCAGCCCGGTCCCGACCGCACCCGCGCCGAGGAACACCAGGAAGAAGCCCGGCACGAGCATCTCGGCGATGACGAGCGCGAGCGCCGCCGCCAGCCACAGCGCGCCGAGGCTCCACACCACCCCGAACAGCATCATGCCGCGGGCTCCTCCGCCTCGAATGGACCCGGCCGCGGCCGCGGCTTGACCACCGGCGAGGCCGACGGCGACCCGACGATCGCCTCGCGCGCCAGCTCGCCGATCCCGCCGAGCGTCCCCATCAGCTGCGTCGCCTCGACCGGGAAGAGGATCGTCTTGGCATTAGGCGAGGTCGCGAACTTGCCGATCGCCTCGACATATTTCTGCGCGATGAAATAGTTGATCGCCTGGACGCTGCCGCCCTCGATCGCATCCGAGACCGCCTTGGTCGCCGCCGCTTCGGCCTCGGCCGCGCGCTCGCGCGCCTCGGCGTCGCGGAACGCCGATTCGCGGCGCCCTTCGGCCTCGAGGATCTGCGACTGTTTCTGCCCCTCGGCGCGGTTGATCGCATTCTGGCGGGCCGCTTCCGATTCGAGGATCGTCGCGCGCTTCTCGCGCTCGGCCTTCATCTGGCGCGTCATCGCGTTGACGATGTCGGCGGGCGGGCGGATGTCCTTCAGCTCGACACGCGTGATCTTGACGCCCCAGCTCTCGGTCGCGTGATCGACCACCATCAGCAGCCGCGTGTTGATCTCGTCGCGCTTCGACAGCGTCTCGTCCAAGTCCATCGAGCCCATCACGGTGCGCAAGTTCGTCGTCGCGAGCTGCATGATCGCGAGATACAGGTCGCTCACCTCATACGCCGCCTTGGCCGCATCGAGCACTTGGAAGAACACCACGCCGTCGACCGCGACCATCGCATTGTCCTTGGTGATGATCTCCTGGCCGGGAATGTCGAGCACCTGCTCCATCATGTTCACTTTCCGACCGACCCGGTCGAACAGCGGCACGATGAAGGTGAGCCCGGGTTTGGCGACCGCGGTGAACTTGCCGAAGCGTTCGATCGTGTACTGATAGCCTTGGCGGACGACCTTCATGCCGAGCATGAGGTAGAGCAGCACGAGGATAATGAGCAGGCCGGCGATGATGAGTGGCATGGGGTTCCCCTTGCGCGACCGCGGAGGGGCGGGCGCGATTGTTGGGTTTTAGCAGATTGGGGGTAAGGGGGTAGGGGGGCTCCTATGCAAGCCCTCGTTACATCGCGGAATACTCCGGAGAGTCTTCCGGCAGCGAAGAGAAATCAAAGTTCGGCTGGAACTCGGCATATTTCGCGCATCTCTTGTCCGAAATCGTCTTTGTACCCTGCATGACGACAAGGCCCGCTGCAGGCCTCGCGCCAGACATCGCATTTCCTTCGACGGTATAGACGATGTAACTATAGGCACCGCTCTTGAAACGCAGCTGGTATTCGACCCCTGCCATTCGCTGTGTCAGCCAGAAGACATTGCCGCTTTGCCGGTCGCCGATGATCGACATCTCCTCTTTTGGCTGCGTGCCGTAATGATAGACCAGCTGAGTGCCTACCAAGTTGACCGACACGCGCTTGGTGCCGATCCCGCAACTGAAAATTGGTTTCGGCATGCCCGCGGACGATCCCGCCGCAGAAGAAGATGCAGGAACGAGCAAGAGGAGCATCGTGATCGCCAACGTTTTCATGTCGTTTCCTCGGATATGAAATATTCAGGTCGCGATCGATGCGGGAACACTGTTCGTATCAGGAGTTGATGGCGCGATAGTGACACCACGCGGCGCGGATCGCAAACCGCTATGCAGCGTTGGTTGGCTGTTCTCGCGGAAGGCTCCGTTTAGTCTTTCCTACAAGCTACGTTCGTGCTATGTTCTTACCTGCTCTTTGAACGGTCTGGCTTATCATCCTCGCGCCTTTGCGACAGTTTCGCTTGGCCTGCGCCGGGCGGCGGAACGAAAGGGGAAGTCACCCACATTCCGTATTGGTCCAGGAACGGAAACGATCGGAAAAGGAAACATCACGTCTTGGGGTCAATCGAGTCAACCGAGGCACGGTTCGTCGCACAGGGTTCAACGTCTTCTTCTTGACCCTCCCCTTCAGGGGAGGGGCTTGTGAGCCACCCGCGATGGTGCGACTCTCGTGCGACTTTCCACCGCGCCCCCGTCTGCCTGTCTCTTATACACATCT
>NZ_JASJVC010000097.1:0-10053 GCF_035019905.1 Sphingomonas sp. 10B4
AGATGTGTATAAGAGACAGACTTGAAGGTCAGCCCGTTCACGAAACCCCACGCGAACAGCGCGACAATGACCGAAACGATCACGATCGACACCACTTTGCTGCCACTCGTATTGCGATCAGCGTATGCCATTCAGAAACGAAACTCCTCTATTCCGGCACGACGGTCCAAGCCGATCCGTAACGTCCGCTCGTTATCCGGCCTGTCATGGGCTAGTGTATCCTGGACAGACCACAACCTCTATCGTGCCAAAAACCACGACGCAAACGCTTTGTCTCACGCAACAAACGTACAACCTCACCGTGGCAGAATTATTTCTGTTTAAAAATGTCGTGACCAGCTAATCCAGCAGCATGCCGATACCGCTTAAATTCGCTCTCGCAGCCGCCCTGCTCGGCCTGCCCGCAACCCTCGCCGCGGGGCAGCAAACCCGTGCAAATCCGACAGATGTCGCGATTCCGGCGTTATATTATGCCGACTATGCCGACCTCGTCGTCGCGGCGCCGGTGATCGTCGATGCGACGATCCGGAGCCAGCTTCGGCTCAAGCCTGCCGATGCACCGGACCTCCCACCGAATATCGTGCGACTGTACGTCGAGGCCGACGTCACCGCGCTGATTCGCGGCACCACCGCCGTTCCGCCGCGGCTCGGCTACACGCTCGACGTCCCGCTCGATGCCCATGGGCGAGTCCCGCGCTATCGCAAGGCGCGGGTGCTGTTGTTCGCGCGCAGTGTCGCAAGCAACGCTGGCCAGGTCCAGCTCGTCCGGCCCGACGGACAGCGCAGCTGGACCCCGACGGGCGACGGGCTCACCCGCCGAATCGTCCGCGAAGTGCTCGCCCCCGACGCGCCGCCAACGGTGACCGGCATAGGAAATGCCGTGCATACGCGCGGCGATCTGCCCGGCTCGGGCCAGACGCAGATCTTCCTGACGACCAGCGACAGCCGTCCGATCTCGTTCGATATCGAACGCAAGCCCGATCAGCCGCCGCATTGGGTGATCGCGCTTAGCGAAGTGGTCGACCAATCTGCCCCACCACCGGCGCGCGATACGCTCTTGTGGTATCGCCTCGCCTGCACCCTGCCGGCCACGCTGCCCGACACCTCGGTCCCGCAAAGCGGCGACGATGCGACGATCGCGCGCGAAGATTATGCGCTGGTCGTGCGCGAGCTCGGTGCGTGCGAGCGCGGGGGGAGACGCTAGAAACACCCCCGGGCACAAGGCCGAAGCGACACCTTAGCGAACCTCGAGCACCTGCCCCGTCGTCGAATGTGCGCTGACGAGATAGTCGGCCGCAGCGACCACGGCGTCGCAGTTCGCATCCGCCCCCACATCGAGCGCGGCAAGGCGCGTGTGCGGCGCAAGTTCGACCGCGAGCGGCGTGACCGCCGCCAGCAGCATGGCGCGATCGAGCGCTGCAACGCGCGCGTCGATCACCAGCAAGATCATCCCGGATTCGCGCGGCACCGTACGCACGGCGGCGACCGCGTCGCGATCATCGCCGAAAACCAGCGCCGACCGCGTGCCGAGCGCCGCCGCAAGCGCCGCCCTCACCGCCGGTTCCGCACCAGGGTAATGCCGATCGACTCGCCCGCCTCGGCGATGGCGAGCTTGACGATCGACACCTCGACGCGCGTGACCCGGCTGTCCTGCAGGAACAGCGTCTCGCAAATATGGTCTGCCACAGCCTCGACCAGCTTGAAATGCACGCCCGTCGGCAATGCGGTCGTCGCCGCGTGCTTGAGGTCGAGATAGTTCTTCGAGGCGGCCAGCGGCGTCTCGGGATCGAAGCGATCGGGCACCGCCAGATCGACCGTCAGCGAGATCCGCAGCGGCTGCGGCAAATGCGTCTCCTCCGAATAGATGCCGGTCAGCACCATCACTTCGAGGTCGTGCACGTTGAGCGTCAAACGGTCGGTCAAATCGATCCCAATCCTGGTCGTATCGCCGCGCCCCATAGCAGAAGTCGCCGTGTGAGGAACCTTTGCCATACGATGACGCTTGCGTTGGGGCTGATCGGGGGTAAAGCGCGCGGCCCGCGTGCTGCCATGCGGCCATGAAGGATCAACGCCCGTGATCGAGGTCTTGCCGATTGCCGCTGTCGCGCCCGACGCCGTCGAGGCGTTGCTCGACCGTGCCTTCGGGACCGACCGCCACGGCCGAACGGCATACCGAATCCGCGAAGGCATGACCGCGATCCCCGCGCTGAGCCTCGCCGCAGTCGAGGACGGCGCGTTGATCGGCACGATCCAGTGCTGGCCGATTCGCTTCGCCGGTGACGACGGCGGCGACGTCGCGATGGTGCAAGTCGGCCCCGTCGCGGTCGCGCCCGATCGCCAGCAAGGCGGCATCGGCCGCATGCTGACGGCACGCGCGCTGGCCGCGGCCGAAGCCGCGGGGCTCGACGATGCGCTGACGCTGATCGGCGACCCCGAATATTACAGCCGCTTCTTCGGCTTCGACGCAGCGCGCACAGCCGCGTGGCGCGTGCCCGGCCCGGTCGAGCGGCATCGCCTGCTCGCCCGCGGCGCGAACGTCCCGACCGTCGCCGGCCTGCTCGGACCGCGCGTCGCCGCGCTGGTCTGACGCGACGCGACTTTACGAGGCGGCGCGCCTGTCCTACCGCCACCGCCATGCCCATGGAGCCGATCCCCGACCTTTCCGCTTTGTCGCTCGCCGACATCGCCCGCCTTGCCGAAGAGCAGAAGCTGCCCCCGGTCGAACGCTGGAACCCGACGCATTGCGGCGACAGCGAAATGCGCATCGCGCGCGACGGGACGTGGTTCCACCAAGGATCGCCGATCGGACGCCAGGCGATGGTGCGGCTGTTCTCGACGATCCTGCGGCGCGAGGCCGATGGCGGCTATGTCCTCGTCACCCCGGTCGAGAAGCTCGACATTGACGTCGAGGACGCGCCGTTCGTCGCGGTCGAGCTGAAAGCATCGGGCGAAGGGCGTGCTGCGATGCTGACCTTCCGGCTCAACACCGGCGATCTCGTCACCGCCGATGCCGATCATCCGCTGCGCTTCGAACCGCGCGACGATGGCCCCCGCCCCTATCTGCGCGTCCGCGGCGAGCTCGACGCGGTCGTGGCGCGGACGGTCTATTACGAACTCGCGCAGCGCGCGATCGATGGCGGCGACACCCCGCCCGGCGTGTGGAGCGGCGGCGCGTTCTTCGCGCTGGAGCCCGCGGCATGACGCTCGTCGAACGGCTTCGCCAGGCGATGGCGATCGGCCACGCCGACACCGTGCTGCTCACCGGCGACCATGTCGATGTCGAGTCGATCGCGAGCCCGCTCGCCCAGGCCGCGGTGCTGATCCCGGTGACCGATCGTGCTGAGCCCGGCGTGATCCTGACGCTTCGCACCGACACGCTGTCGCGCCATGCCGGACAAGTCGCCTTCCCTGGCGGCCGCGTCGATTCGGGCGATGCCGATGCGATCGCCGCCGCCTTGCGCGAAGCCGAGGAAGAAATCGCGCTGCCGCGTGACCGTGTGACGATCGTCGGCGAGGCCGACCGCTATCGTACCGTCACCGGGTTCGAGGTGACGCCGGTGATCGGCGTCGTGCCGCCCGATCTGGTGTTCACCCCGGCGATCGCCGAAGTGGCCGAAGTGTTCGAGGTCCCGCTCGGCTTCCTGCTCGACTCGGGCAACCACACCGAAGCCAGCGTCGAGTGGCAGGGGCGCAACCGGCATTATTACGAGATCCATTGGGACGGCCACCGCATCTGGGGCGCGACCGCGGCGATGATCGTCAATCTGTCGCGCCGGCTGCGATGGAACGGCTGATCCTTCCCGCCGCCGCGTGGCGGACGCGGCCGGGATTGCCCGAACTGTGCGAAGTGCTCGGTGCTGGCCGCGGCGAGACGCGCTATGTCGGTGGCGCGGTGCGCGACACGCTGCTCGGAATCGAAGTCGCCGATGTCGATCTGGCGACGCGCCATACCCCTGAAGACGTGATCGACTTGCTCGCGCGGGCGCGGATCAAGGCGGTTCCGACGGGGCTCGCGCATGGCACGATCACCGCGGTCCTCGCCGATGGCGCGCCGATCGAAGTGACGACGCTGCGCCGCGACACCGCGACCGACGGCCGCCACGCGACGGTCGCCTTCACCGACGATTGGCGCGAGGATGCGGCGCGGCGCGATTTCACGATCAACGCGCTCTATGCCGATCCGGCGAGCGGCGAGATCTTCGACTATTTCGGCGGGCTCGACGATCTCGCGGCGCGGCGCGTGCGCTTCATCGGCGATCCGTTGCAGCGCATCGCCGAGGATCATTTGCGCATCCTGCGCTTCTTCCGCTTCCATGCGCGCTTCGGCGACGCACCCGATGCGGCGGGGCTCGACGCCTGCACGCAGCGCGCCAACGATCTGATGGCGCTGTCGCGCGAACGGATCTCGGCGGAATTCCTCAAACTGCTCGTCGCGCCGAATGCGGTCGCGACGCTTGCGTTGATGATCGCGCGCGGCATCCTGCTGCCGGTCCTGCCCGAGATCGACGATTCTGGGGTAAGTCGCCTCGCACGCGTCGCTGCGGCCGAAGTGCACGCCGAACTCGCGCCCGATCCGCTCCGCCGCCTCGCGGCAGTGCTGCCACGCGACCCCGTGCTCGGCGAAAACGTCGGTGCACGGCTCAAACTGTCGAACGCGCAGCGCAAGCGGATCGTCTCGGCGCTGACCGATCCGACCGACTCGCCGCATCCGCTCGCCTATCGGCTGGGGCGCGACGGCGCGCTCGACCGCTGGCTCCTGACCGTCGAGGATGCGGCGGACGCGGTGCGCGGCGCACGCGAGATCGTCGCCTGGGAGATCCCGCGCTTTCCGCTGACCGGGGGGGCGCTCGTCCAGCGCGGCGTCATCAAGGGGCCCGACGTGGCGCGCTTGCTCAAGCAGATCGAGGATCGGTGGGTGGCAGAAAGCTTCCCCGACGCCGCGCGCGCGCACGCGATCGCCGACGAAGCCGTCGCTCAGTGGCGGTCCTCGACCAGCATCGCATAAGCCGCCTCGGCCTCGAGCGGCCGCGCATAGAGATAGCCCTGGCCGTAGGTGCAGCCCAGCGCCGCCAGCGTCTGCGCGAGTTCGTTGGTTTCGATCCCCTCGGCCGTGGTCTTCATGCCGAGCGCTTGCGCCAGCGACAGGACCGCACGGACGATCGCGATCTTGTCGCGATCGGCGAGCATCCCGCTGACGAAGCTGCGATCGATCTTGAGAATGTCGATCGGCAGCTTCTGGAGATAGGCGAGGTTCGAATAGCCCGTCCCGAAATCGTCCATCGCGATCGTCGTACCGAGTCGCTTCAAGGCGTGCATGATCCCGGCGATTCGGTCGGGATCGGTGACCAACGCACTTTCGGTCAGCTCGAGCGTGAAGCGCGAGCCCTCGAGTCCGTAAGCCGAGAGCGCAGCCTCGACGACGGGGGCGATGGTATCGCGCTGCAGCTGGATCGCCGAGAGATTGACCGCGAGTCGCACGCCGCAATGGCCGCCACAGCGCGCATCCCACTGCGCGAGCGTCGCGGCGGCTTCCTGGATCGCCCAGCGCCCGAGCGGCACGATCAGCCCCGATTCCTCGGCGACCGGGATGAAATCGTTGGGCGAATATTCCACGCCGTTCTCATCGCGCCAGCGCGCGAGCGATTCGAACGCGACGAGCTGCCCAGTCGAAAGGTCGCGAATCGGCTGATAGGTCAGTCGCATCTGCCCGCGCTCGATCGCGCGGCGCAGCGCGGTTTCCATGCCGAACTGTTCGCGCGCGATGTCGAACGCCTGCGTCTGATAGGCTTCGGTCTTGCCCGTCGCCTTCGAACGCTTGACCGCGAATTGCGCGTGGCGGATCAATTCCTCGCCATCTTCGATCGCCGCCGCGCCGAACGAAATGCCGATCGAGCAGGCGACGCGAATCTCGAAGTCGGAGAGGCGGAACGGCGTCGACAGCGCGCCCTGGATTCGCCGCGCGACGCGCTCGGCATCGCCGACCCCGTCCTCGAGCGTCAGCAGGATGCCGAATTCGTCGCCGCCGGTGCGTGCGAGCACGTCCTGCGCGCGCAACGCCCCCTTGAGACGGCGTGCCACGGTGATGAGCAGTTCGTCGCCCGCCATCGATCCCAGACAGGCATTGACTCGACTGAAGCGATCGAGATCGATCACCAACACGGCGTAATTCGCACGCTCGGTCGGTTCTTCGAGCAACATTTCGAGCCGATCGCTGAACCCGGCACGGTTGGGCAGCCCGGTCAGACTGTCGGTGAGCATCTCACGCCGCAGATTGTGTTCGGTGCGCAATTCGGCGGTCTGGTCGACCAAAGCGAGCATGCAGCGCTGCAGTGGATTGCGTTCGAGCCGTGCGAGCGTTGCCTGATAGTAATGGCAATCGACCTTGTCGCCGAACTCGACCGAGAATTCGGTGCGCAGCGTATCGCCCTCGATGAACGCTACGATCTGCGGCTCGATCTGCGCGATCAGCGAACGCCGCCGGTCGTTCATGCCGAGGCCGGCAATTTCATACGCGCGGTTGGCGATCTGAACCGTCACCCCCGAGTCGCCGAGCGCGACCATCGCCGCGGGGATCGGCAAAAGGTCGATCATCCGAGCCGCCATCGCCACCGATGTCGGGTAAGCCTCCAGCGCCGCCGAGGGCATCGGAGGGGTCGCATGCGTCAGCACGGGATTGGACTTCGGCGCCATAGTCCTGGCGATAGGGTCGATTCGTTAACATCCCTCTTAGTCGAAACGATTTTCCCCGATTTCCGCCAGAAATCCGATGCTTTGCAAACAGATGGGCGCGGTTGTTCGCGCTAGAATCGATTGTCGCGCGGGAAGCCGTTGGGCGGCATCCGCCCCGCCGCGCCCCGCGCTGCGCGCCACGGCGCGAGGTCGGTTTCGGTGCGCGTCCGGCCGGTATCGCCCCCCATCGGCCAGCTCAGTCCCTCGGCAAAGACGAAGGTGATCGCATCCGACAAGCCGCCATCGCGGAAGCGCATCAGCTGCACCCCCTGCCCGCGCGACAGCTCGGCAAGCTCGCTCAGCGGGAAGACGAGCAAGCGGCGATTGTCACCGATCGCCGCGACATAATCGTGCGCCGGATCGACTGGGCGGACGAGCTTGAGCTTGGCGCCGAGTCGCGGCGTGACGACGGTCTTGCCCTTGCGCGTCTCGGCGATGATGTCGGCGGTGCGCACGAGGAAGCCGCGCCCGTCGGTCGCCGCGACGAGCAGCTTTTCGGCAAGGCTCGCGCGGAAGATCTCGACGATATCGACATCGCCATCGAGATCGATCATCAACCGCACCGGCTCGCCGAAACCGCGCCCACCCGGCAGGCGATCGGCCGCGAGCGTGTAGAAACGGCCATTCTCGGCGGCGATCATGATCTTGTCGGTGGTCTGCGCGGTGAAGTCGAACGCCGCAGCGTCGCCGTCCTTGAACTTCACGGCGGCGACCCCGGCGGCATCGAGATGCCCCTTCATCGCGCGAATCCAGCCGCGCTGCGACAGGATCACGGTGATCGGCTCGCGCTCGATCATCGCTTCCAACGGGATGTCGCGCGCGGGGGCGGCCTCGGCGACGGTGGTGCGACGGCGGCCGAGCTTGGTTTCGGGGCCATAGCGCTCGCGCAGCTTGCCGAAATCCTTCTTGAGCCGCGTGCGCTGCCGCGCTTCGCTGCCGAGCAGCGCCTCGAGCCCCGAGCGCTCGTTCTCGAGCCCGTCGCGCTCCTTGCGCAGCTCCATTTCCTCGAGCCTTCGGAGCGAGCGCAACCGCATGTTGAGGATCGCCTCGACCTGGCGGTCGTTGAGTTCGAACTCGGCCATCATCACTGGCTTGGGTTCGTCCTCGGTGCGGATGATCTCGATCACGCGGTCGAGGTTGAGATAGGCGATGATATAGCCGTCGAGCAGCTCGATCCGGTCACGGATCTTGTCGAGCCGGTGCGCGGTGCGGCGCTGGAGCACGATGAACTGGTGCGTGATCCACGCGAGCAGCGCCTGGCGCAAGCTCATCACGCGCGGCGTGCGGTCGGCGTCGAGCAGATTGAGGTTCATGCTGAAGCGGACCTCGAGGTCCGTCATCTTGAACAGGCTCTCCATCAGCATGTCGGGCTCGACCGAGCGGCTGCGCGGTTCGATCACGACGCGGATTTCCGAATCCGATTCGTCGCGGACGTCGGCGAGGATCGGCAGCTTCTTGTCGTTGATCAGCGCGGCGATCTGCTCGATCAATTTGCCCTTCTGCACGCCGTACGGGATCTCGGTGATGATCGCGTTCCAGCCGCCCCCCTTCTCCTTCTCGATGCTCCAGCGCGCGCGGAGGCGAAAGCCGCCGCGGCCGGTGGCATAGGCCTCGGCGATCGCCGCGGGCGAATCGACGACGAGCCCGCCGGTCGGGAAATCGGGCCCCTGGATATGCTGCAGCATCGCGGCATCGTCAGCCTCGGGCTGGTCGATCAGCATGATCGCCGCGTCGTACAGCTCGGCGACATTGTGCGGCGGGATGTTGGTCGCCATGCCGACCGCGATCCCCGCCGCGCCATTGGCGAGCAGGTTGGGGAAGGCGCCGGGGAAGAGCTCGGGCTCCTGCTCTTCGTTATTGTAGGTCGGCTTGTAGTTGACCGCGTCCTCGTCGAGGCCCGCCATCAGGTCCATCGCGACCTGCGTCAGCCGCGCCTCGGTGTAGCGGAAGGCGGCGGCGCCATCGCCGTCGATATTGCCGAAATTGCCTTGCCCTTCGACCAGCGGGTAGCGGACCGAGAAATCCTGCGCGAGGCGGACCATCGCGTCGTACACCGACGAATCGCCGTGCGGGTGATATTTGCCGATCACCTCGCCGACGACGCGCGCCGATTTCTTGTACGGCGTGCTCGGGTCCATCCGCAGCTGGCGCATCGCCCATAGCAGGCGGCGGTGGACCGGCTTCATCCCGTCACGCACGTCGGGCAGCGAGCGCGCGGTGATCGTCGAAAGCGCATAGACGAGGTAGCGATCGCTCAGCGCGCTATCGAACGGCGCGTCGACGATGGCGTTGAAGGGATCGGTCACATCGGTTGGCATCCTCCGGCGATAGCAGCGCTATTCGCTGGTGGCGAGATGCCAGCGCGGCGTTTACAGGCGAGGCATGCTGCGTCTTCTCCCGCTCGCCCTGATCGCTGTATCGACAGCCTCCATGTCTCAGACCCCGCCCCCCGCTCCCGCCGTGCCTGCGCCCGCCGCGCTGCTGACCTGGCCCGACCTGACCAAGCGTCCCCAGCCGGCCCCCGATGCGACAGTCGATTACGGCCCCGACGCCTTGCAGAAGGTCGACGTCTGGCTGCCCGCCGGTCGCGGCAAGCATCCCGTCGTGGTGATGGTGCATGGCGGCTGCTGGACGACGAGCATCGCCGACCGCCGCCTGATGAACTGGATCGCCGACGATCTGCGGCGCGACGGCATCGCGGTGTGGAACGTCGAATATCGCGGCGTCGATAAGAGCGGCGGCGGCTATCCGGGAACCTTCCTCGATGCGGGCGCGGCGGCTGATGCGCTGCGCACGCATGCGGCGGAGTATCACCTCAATACCAAGCGAATCGTCGTCGTCGGGCATTCGGCGGGCGGGCATCTTGCCTTGTGGCTCGCCGGTCGGTCGCGGATCGCGCCGACGAGTCCGCTCTATACGGCGCACCCGCTGAAGATCACCCATGTGGTCAGCCTGGGCGGCTTGCCCGATCTCGAGGCGACCGGGGCGAGCCCCGACAATGGCTGCGGCGTCGAGGTCGTCGCGCAGCTCGTCGGCAAGCCCGGTGCGCGTGCGGATGTCTATGCCGACACCTCGGCCCCTCGGCTGCTGCCGCTCGGCGTGCCGCAGGATCTGGTCAACGGGCGCGAGGACAAGATCATCCCGGTGCGACTCGGAACGGACTATGTCGCGGCGGCACAGGCCAAAGGCGACAGGGCGACGCTGCATCTGGTCGAGCGGACGGGGCATGTCGAACTGATCGCGCCAGAGAGCGCGGCTTGGGCGCAAGCGAAGACGCTGATCGCGGCGGGGCTGAAGAAGTGAGCCTGTCTCTTATACACATCT
>NZ_JASJVC010000098.1:0-10100 GCF_035019905.1 Sphingomonas sp. 10B4
AGATGTGTATAAGAGACAGCCGCGCGCGGACCCGGCTGGCGCGCGGGGATCGCGCTTGCGCTGATCGCCTTTCTGGTCGGCGCGGGGCTCGCCGCGCTGCTCGTAGTCAAATACGTCAAGACCGATGCCAAGCCGATCGCCACGGTTACGGTCCCGGTCGGTGCTAATGGCCAGGCGCCGCTCGTCATCGTCCCCAACAAGGCAGCCGTTGCGGCGCCCGCGCTCGAACTCGCTGCGCTGACGACGCGCGAGGCCGCGCTCGCCGCCGAGCTCGACGCGCTCGAAGCGCGCGCGGGGGCGATCGACCGCGATTCGCAGCGTGCCTCGACCTATGCGACGCGCAGCCAGGCGCTGATGATCGCCTTCGCCGCGCGCCGTGCGATCGACCGCGGGCTCAATCTCGGCTTCCTCGAAGTGCAATTGCGCACGCGCTTCGTCGCGACGCAGCCTGCCGCGGTCGCGACGATCATCCAGGCGGCACGCGACCCCGTCACGCTCGAGGATCTGCGCGCCGGGCTCGATGGCGTCACACCCGAGCTGCTCACGGGTGCGGCGAGCAACGGCTGGTGGCAAAGTCTGCGCGACGAGCTTGGCCATCTGATCGTTTTGCGCCGTGCGGGAAGCCCGTCGCCGCTGCCGGTCGATCGCGTCGCGACCGCGCGGCGGTTGCTCGAGGCGGGCAAGGTCGAGGCGGCGCTCGCCGAGGTGTCGCGGACGCCCGGCGTCGCGTCGGCCGGTCGCTGGACGAGCGCTGCACGGCGCTATGTCGATGTCCGCCGCGCGCTCGACACGATCGAGAGCGCGGCGATCCTCGCGCCGGGCGTCGATACCGTCGCCCCGCAGCCGCAAGCCGCGCCGGCCCAAGCGCCCGCTACCCCGGCTGAGGCAACGCCTTAAGCGCCGACGCGCTCGATCAAGGCCATCGCACCATGCGGTGCGCGGACTTTCGCGCCGTTGATGAAGAAGACGAAGGTCTCGCGCGGTGTCTTCGGCGCGGGGTCGGCGAGATAGGGCAAGTCGACGGGCGCACTGCCCTCGGCCCAGCGTCGTGCCGTGCTGGCCCAGCGATCGAGCGCCGCTGGCGCATAGCCCGCGGGCTCTTCCTCGACCGCGGCCTCGAGCCGGGCATAGACCAAGTCGCCCGACACATCGGCGATCGCCGGATAGTCGGTCGAATCGGCATAGACGATCGCCACCCCGGCGGCTCGCGCGAGCGCGACGAATTCGGGTGTCTGGAAGCTTTCGTGCCGGACTTGCACCGCGTGGCGCAGCGCGATGCCGTCTTGCTCGGCGGGCAGCAATTTGAGGAACGCGCCGAAATCCTTCGGGTCGAATTTCTTGGTCGCCATGAACTGCCACAGGATCGGCCCGAGCCGGTCGCCGAGCTCGACGATCCCCTGCCCGGTAAAGCGCGCGATCGACTCACCCGCTTCGGCGAGCACCTTGCGATTGGTGCAATAGCGCGACGCCTTGAGCGCGAAGACGAAGCCGTCGGGCACCGCCTTCGCCCAGGATGCGAAGGTCGCTGGCTTTTGTGAGGAATAATAGGTGCCGTTGACTTCGATCGCGGTGAGCTTGCTCGCGGCATAATCGAGCTCGCGCTTGTGCGGCCATTTCTCGGGGAAGAAGCTGCCGCGCCACGGCTCGTAGGTCCAGCCGCCGATGCCGACGCGGATCTCGCCCGGTTTCATCGGCTCAGGCTGCCATTGCCGCGTCGCTGACGAACATATTGGTCCGGCGTTCGTGCGCGAAGGTGCTTGGCTGGCCGTGGCCGGGCAGGAAGGTCGTGTCGTCGCCGAGCGGCCACAGTTTGGTGACGATCGATTCGAGCAATTGCGGATGGTTGCCGCGTGGGAAATCGGTGCGGCCGATTGAGCCTGCGAACAGCACGTCGCCGACGATCGCCAGCTTTGACGGCCCGTGATGGAAGATGACATGGCCCGGCGTGTGGCCGGGGGTCTCGTACACGTCGAGCACGAGATCGCCGACGCTGACGGTGTCGCCCTCGACCAGCCAGCGGTCGGGTTCGAAATTGATGCCGGCGATGCCGTATTGCGCGCCGCTCTCGGAGAGCGAGCAGGTAAGGAAGCGGTCTTCCTCGTGCGGGCCCTCGATCGGGACGCCGAGCTGGTCGGCGAGCGGCTTGGCCTCGCCGCAATGGTCGATATGGCCGTGCGTCAGGATGATTTTCTCGACCGTGACGCCGTGTTCCTGCGCCGCGGCGAGCAGCTTGGGGAGGTCGCCGCCGGGATCGACAAACGCGCCGCGCATCGTCGCGGTGCACCACAGCAGCGTGCAATTCTGCTGGAGCGGGGTGACGGGAATGATCGCGGCGCGGAGCGGCGGCAGGGGGGCTTGGGTGCTCATGCGTCCGAGATACGGCGGACCACCGCGAAAACCAAGGGTTGCCCCGGGCAGCAAAGCCGGGGCATCTGCGAAACGACATATGGTGACGCGTCTTTCCCCGCCTTTCGTCCTGCTCGACGATGCCCGTGACGGCGGCGCACCGGCGCGGCTGTATCGCGATCCGGTACGGATCGTTGCGGCGCGGACTCTCGCGCAGATCGCGCCCGCGCTGGCCGAGTTGCGCGCCGCCCGGCGCGACGGGCTCCACGCGGCGGGGTTCCTGTCGTACGAAGCGGGGGCGGCGTTCGAGCCAGCGCTCGCCGAGCCGTCGGAATCGGACATGCCGTTGCTGTGGTTCGGGCTGTTCACCGACTTTGCCGAGATCGCGCGCGAGAATGTTCCCGGCCTGTTGCCCGATCCCGCAGGCGCCTGGATCGGCGCGCCCGAGTCGACGATCGACAAGCGCCATTACGACACGCAATTCGCAGCGGTGCAGGCGCTGATCGCCGCGGGGGATCTGTATCAGGCCAATCTCACGCATCTCGGCCAGATTGCGGTGCTCGGGGATCCGCGCTCGGCCTATGCGCGGCTGCGCGAAAGTGCACGCGCGGGGTTCGGCGCGCTGATCGACACTGGCGCCATGGCGGTGCTCTCGCTTTCGCCCGAACTGTTCTTCGCGCTCGAGGGTGAGACGCTGACGTGTCGTCCGATGAAGGGGACTGCGCTGCGCGGGGCGACCCCGGCCGAGGATGCCGCCGCCGCGCGCGCGCTCGCCGACGATCCCAAGCAGCGCGCCGAAAATCTGATGATCGTCGATCTGATGCGCAACGACCTTGCGCGGGTGGCGCGCGCGGGTTCGGTCGCGGTGCCGCACCTGTTCGAGGTCGAGCGCTATCCGACCGTCCACCAGCTCGTCTCGACCGTCACCGCGCAGATCGCGCCCGAGACCGATGCGATCGACGTGCTCGCCGCGTTGTTTCCGTGCGGGTCGATCACCGGCGCGCCGAAGATCGCGGCGATGCAGGCGATCGCCGAGATCGAGCAGGGGCCGCGCGGGCTCTATACCGGGGCGATTGGTCGTTTCGATGCTGACGGCGATGCGATGTTCAACGTCGCGATCCGCACGCTGACGCTGCCGCATGGCGCGAGCCACGCGCGCTACGGGGCAGGGGGCGGGATCGTCGCCGATTCGCGCGCCGCCGACGAATGGGACGAGGCCAGGGCGAAGACCAGCTTCATGACGCGCGATCCGCTGAGCTTCGATCTGATCGAGACGATGGCGTTCGATCCCGAACACGGCATCCTGCGGCTCGACCGCCATCTCGAGCGGCTGACCACGAGTGCGCGCGCGTTCGGTTTCGCGTTCGACCGGCATAGCGCGCGCAATGAATTGCAGGCGGCGACCTTCCGGCTGCGCGCGGGGCGCAAGGTCCGGCTGCTGCTCGCGCGCAGCGGCGCGGTGGCGATCGAGGTCGCGCCGCTGCCCGCGGTGCGCGATGCGCCGCTATCGGTCGCGGTGGTGCCGTTGCCCGTCACGCCAGCGGATATCCGCTTGCGCCACAAGACCAGCGATCGTGGCTTCTACGATGACTCGCGGCGCGCGGCTGGCTGCGACGAAGTCGTGTTCGTGCGTCCTGACGGACGGCTAACCGAAGGGAGCTTCACGACGCTGTTCGTGCCGCGCGGCGACACGCTGGTGACGCCGCCGCTCGCCGACGGACTGCTGCCCGGCGTGCTGCGCGCCGATCTCATCGCGCAGGGCCAAGCGATCGAGGGGGAACTTACCGAGGCCGATCTGACGCAGGATTTTTTCGTCGGAAACGCCCTGCGCGGACTGATTCGTGCGCGGCGCGTGGTTGCGACAAACGCTTCGGCACGATAAGCGCTCGCGCGAACCCGCCGCACCGCGGCATTTCCGCAAGGTCCTTCACATGCAGCCATCCGCCGCGCTCGTCCGCATCAAGCCCTCGCCAACGCTTGCGATCACGACGCGCGTCCAGGAGCTGAAACGCGCCGGCGTCGATGTGATCGGTCTTGGTGCGGGCGAACCCGATTTCGACACGCCCGATTTTATCAAGGACGCCGCGATCCAGGCGATCCACGACGGCAAGACCAAATACACCAATGTCGACGGCACGCCCGAGCTGAAGGCCGCGATCGTCGCCAAGTTCGCGCGCGACAACGGCCTGCATTACACGCCCGACCAGATCACCGTGAACGTCGGCGGCAAGCACACGCTGTTCAACGCGATGGTCGCGACGCTCGACGCCGGCGACGAAGTCGTCATCCCGGCACCCTATTGGGTGAGCTATCCCGACGTCGTGCTGTTCGCGGGCGGCACGCCGGTGTTCGTCGCGGCGGGCGCGTCGCAGGGCTACAAGCTGCTTCCCGAGCAGCTCGAATCGGCGATCACGCCGCGCACGAAGTGGGTGATCCTCAACTCGCCGTCGAACCCGACCGGCGCTGCCTACACTGCCGCCGAATTGAAGGCGCTCGGCGAAGTGCTCGAACGGCATCCGCATGTTTGGATCTTCGCCGACGATATGTACGAGCATATCCTCTACGACGGCTTCGAATTCGCGACGATCGCGCAGGTCTGCCCGTCGCTCTACGAGCGCACGCTGACCGCCAACGGCTGTTCGAAGGCCTATGCGATGACCGGCTGGCGGATCGGCTATGCCGGCGGCGCGTCGTGGTTGATCAAGGCGATGGCCAAGCTCCAGTCGCAATCGACCAGCAACCCCTGCTCGATCGCGCAGGCCGCGGCAACGGGCGCGCTCAACGGCGACCAGAGCTTCCTCAAGGATTGGGCGCGCGCGTTCCAGGGCCGCCGCGATCTCGTCGTGTCGATGCTCAACCAGGCCGACGGCATCACTTGCCCGCGGCCGCAGGGCGCGTTCTACGTCTACCCCGATCTGTCGGGCGTGATCGGTAAGTCGACGCCTGCGGGCAAATTGATCGACACCGACGAAGCGTTCGTCGGCTATCTGCTCGACGATGCCAAGGTCGCGGCAGTGCAGGGCGCGGCGTTCGGCCTCTCGCCGGCGATGCGAATTTCGTACGCGACGTCGGACGCGCTGCTCACGCAAGCGTGCGAGCGGATCCAGACGGCGTGCGCGGCGCTGCGCTAACGGTCAGTTTCCGTTAACGCTGGGTTGCCAATAAGCCGCTTGCGAAACGACTCCGAGAAGCCGATTTGCTGCACCGCAGCGATTCGGCACGGGGCCGGGCGCGAAAGGTCAGAAGCAATGCGTAGCGTCTTGAAGTCCGATTTCCTGTGGAAGTTCGTCGGTGGGTTCGCGCTGGGTGCGCTGGCGCTCGTGACGCTACATCCGATGGAACCGGCGCGCGCCGCGACGGCGAGCCAGGTCGCCGCCGCACGCTAAACGACCTTCAGGCGTCGAGACTTTTCGACGCTTGCTCGAACATATCCTTCGACAGACCCGGCGTTTTGACGATCCGCGCCAGTTCCGCCCGCATCATGCCCCCGCGCGCTGCATCGTAGCGCTGCCAGCGTCCAAGCGGCGCGATCAGCTTGGCGGCGGTCTGCGGATTGATCCGGTCGAGCGCGATCAGCTGGTCCGCAAGCAAGCGATACCCCGACCCATCGACCGCATTGAACGCGCGCTGGTTCACCCCGAACGCCCCGATCAGCGCGCGCGCGCGATTGGGGTTGGTGAGCGTGAAAGCGCGATGCCGCAGCAATTCGGCGACCATCGCCCCGGTATCGTCACGCGGTGCCATCGCCTGCACCGAGAACCATTTGTCGAGCACCAGCGCATTGTCGCTGTAGCGATTGTAGAAGATGTCGAGCGCTGCAATGCGTTCGGCCGAGTCGCCGGCGACCAGCGTGGTCAGTGCGCTCTGCCGGTCGGTCATGTTGTCGGCGGCCTCGAACTGCGCGAAGGCGAGCGCGGCGGCATCGCTCGCCCCCGAAGCGGCGATGTAGCCGAGCGCGACCGATTTGAGCCGGCGTAGGCCCTTCGCTCCGGGGGAGTAGACATAGCCCGAACCCGTCGCCTGCGACTCGTCGTACGCCGCGCGCCAGTCGGCCTCGAGCGTCCGCCCGATCTCGCGCCGCAAGGCCTCGCGCGCGCGGAAGATCGCGTCGGGGTCGACCATCGCCATCTGGTCACCGATGAAGCTTTCCGACGGAAGCAGTACCGCCTCGGCGATGAACGCCGGATCGAGCGTCGCGTCGGCAAGCGTCCCCGCGACTGCCTTGACGACCGCAGCGGTGTCGGCGCGATTGTTGCCCGCAGCGGCGACCAGCGTATCGAGCATCAATTGCTGCAACGCCTCGTAGCGCGCGAACGGATCATCGTCATGCGCGCCGAGAAAGGCGAGGTCGGCGGCGGTGCGGTCGGTTTCGAGGATCGCGGGAGCGGAAAAGCCACGGTTGATCGACAGCACCGGGCGTTCGCTGATGCCTTCGAACACGATGCGCTCCTCGGCATCGGTCAGCAGGATCGTCTGTTCGGGCGCGACGGTCTGCGCGGTCTCGGCCCCGAACAGCTTGATGCGCAGCGGGAGGACGAGCGGCAGCTTGTGCTCCTGCCCCGGCGTGGGCGGCGTGCGCTGGGCGAGCACGAGTTCGGCGCGGCCCGAGCCTTCGGTGTGGTGCAACGACGCGGTGACGCGCGGCGTGCCTGCCTGGCCGTACCAGCGGCGGAACTGCGTCAGGTCGATCCCGCTCGCGTCTTCCAGACTCGCGACGAAATCCTCGCAGGTCGCGGCGGTGCCATCGAAGCGGTCGAAATAGAGATCGGTCCCGGCGCGGAATTTCTCGCGGCCGAGGATCGTCGCGAGCATGCCGATGATCTCGGCGCCCTTGTTGTAGATCGTGGCGGTGTAGAAGTTCGAGATTTCCTGATATTCGTCGGGGCGGATCGGATGCGCGAGCGGGCCGGCATCCTCGGGGAATTGCGACGCGCGCAAGCCCCGCACGTCCTCGATCCGCTTGACCGCGGCCGAGCCCTGATCGGCCGAGAAGGCCTGGTCGCGATAGACCGTGAAGCCTTCCTTTAGCGACAGCTGGAACCAGTCGCGGCAGGTGACGCGGTTGCCCGACCAATTGTGGAAATATTCGTGCGCGACGACCGCGGCGATCGCGTCGTAATCGTAATCGGTCGCAGTGTCGGGATCGGCGAGGATGTAGCGCGAGTTGAAGACGTTGAGGCCCTTATTCTCCATCGCGCCGAAGTTGAAATCGTCGACCGCGACGATGTTGAACACGTCGAGATCATATTCGCGACCATAGACGCGCTCGTCCCATGCCATCGACGTCTTGAGCGCGTCGAGCGCATGATGGGTGCGGTCGATATCGGCTGCGCGGACCCAGATGCCGAGCGCGACCTCACGCCCCGACATCGTGACGAAGCTGCCGCGATTGACCGCGAGATCGCCCGCGACGAGCGCGAAGAGGTAGCACGGCTTGGGGAAGGGGTCGCGCCACTCGGCCCAATGCCGTCCGCCTTCGAGGTCGCCCGCCGCGATCGGATCGCCATTGGCGAGCAGCACGGGATAGCGCGCCTTGTCGGCGCTCATGCGGACATGATATCGGCTGAGCACGTCGGGCCGGTCGGGGAAATAGGTGATGCGGCGGAAGCCTTCGGCCTCGCACTGCGTGCACAGATTGCCGCCCGAGGCGTAGAGCCCCATCAACTGCGTGTTGCGTTCGGGCGCGATCTCGACCTCGGTCTCGATGACATGCGCCGAGCCGCTCAGTGGCAGGACCAGCGTCTCGCCGTCGAGCGTCCAGTCATTGACCGCGACACCGTCGACCTTGACCGACAGCAGGGTCTGGCCGGCGCCATCGAGCCGCAGCGGACGCTGATGCAGATCGCCGCGCTGGACGTGCAGCGTCGCCTTGACGCGCGTTGCCGCGGCATCGAGCGCGAAGTCGAGCGCGATTTCGGGCACTTGCCAATCGGGCGGCGTATACTCCGCACGGCGCGTGACATGGGGCTGGGCGAGGCTGGTCTGGAGATCGAGCATTGACCAAGATGTAGGGTGGCTGTTTGCCGCTCGCTACCGAAATCGCGCCGTTTGTGCGTGCGCTGCGCTGTGCTACCGCGCTCGTACAGATGATGAGGGCAGACATGAAGATCCGGTTCCTTGCGCTGGCGGCGATCGCGATGACGCCGGCGGCGAGCGCGCAGGACGCGCCGCTGCCCGACGATCAGGCCGCGATGAAGGCGCATGTGCTGTTCCTCGCTTCCGACGCGTTGCGAGGGCGCGAGGCCGGGAGCCCCGAATACCGGATCGCCGCCGAATATGTCGCGGCGCAATTCTATGCCGCGGGGTTGAAGCCAGCAGGCGACGGCGGCAGCTATATCCAGAAGGTGCCGCTCGTCAGCTATCGCGCGGCGGACAAGGGCGACGTCGTGCTGACGCGGCCCGGGGCGGCGCCGCTCGGGCTGGTATTCGGCGAGGACTATATGCCGGGCGTGGTGGCGGGCGCGGCGCAGACCGCGCTCGATGCGCCGGTGGTGTTCGTCGGCTACGGGCTGGTCGCGCCCGATTACAAGCGCGACGATTATGCCGGCGTCGATGTGCGCGGCAAGATCGTCGCGTTTTTCGGCGGCGCGCCGCTCAGCTTCCAGAGCGAGGAGCGCGCGCATTTCTCGAGCCCCGCGACCAAGGCGGTGATCGCCGCGGCGCACGGCGCGGTCGGCGCGATCGTGCTCACGCGCGCGACGCTGCCGCAGGGCGGCGCGAGCTTCGACCGGCCGCGCACGACCTGGGCGCGCGCCGATGGGACGGGCGATTCGCCCGGTGTGCCGATCCTCGCGACGTTGAGTGGGACGGGCGCGGCCAAATTGTTCGCGCAGGCCAAGACGCCGTGGTCCGCGATCACGGCGCGCGTTGCCGACAGCAATGCGACCTTTCGCGCGATGCCGCTCAACATCGGGGCGACGGTCGCGCTGAAGACGCGCTTCGAGCCTGCGATGAGCGGCAATGTTGCGGGGCTGATCCCCGGCAGCGACCCCAAGCTCGGCAAAGAGGTCGTCGTGCTGTCGGCGCATCTCGATCATCTCGGCGTCGGCACGCCCGATGCGAAGGGCGACGCCATCTACAACGGCGCCGAAGACAATGCCGTCGGCATCGCCGCGCTGATCGAGGAAGCGCGGCGCTTCAAGGCGTCGGGCAAGCCCCCGCGGCGCTCGATCCTGTTCCTCGCGGTCACCGCCGAGGAGAAGGGGCTGGTCGGTTCGGATTATTTCGCCAAGCACCCGACGCTCCCGATCCAGTCGATCGTCGCCGACGTCAATCTCGACATGCCGATCCTGTCCTACGCGTTCGAGGACATGACGGTGTTCGGCGCCGACCGCTCGACGCTCGGGCCGATCGTCGCGCAGGCGGTGGGGACGCTCGGCGTCACGATGTCGCCCGATTCCGATCCGGCGCAGGGGATCTTCGTGCGCTCGGACCATTATCGCTTCGTCCAGCAAGGCGTGCCTTCGGTCTTCCTGTGGCCGGGGCAGAAGGGGCCGGGCAAGGCGGCGACCGCCGATTTCTTCGCGCATCGCTATCACCAGCCCTCGGACGATCTGGCGCAACCGATCGACTGGCGGCAGGGGATTCGCTTCGTCGACGCCAATTACGCGATCGCCCGCGCGATCGCCGATGGCGATGCGCGGCCGCGCTGGAACAAGGGCGACTTCTTCGGGTTGCTCTATACTCCGTCTGCTTGACGACCCGCGAAATCGTCGCTCGCTCAAGCCATGATTCTGTAATCTGCAGGATCGATG
>NZ_JASJVC010000099.1:0-9882 GCF_035019905.1 Sphingomonas sp. 10B4
GCCTGATGCAGCTGCGCCGCTCGGAGGCGCCAGCCCCGATCGAGATAGCCGCCTGAGCAGCGCCGGGCCCGGACCCGCCCCCGCGGTGCGGGGCGGGGCGGGCGCGGTATGGGAAATAGCGGGAGTGGGCCCAGCCCCCCCCCCCCCCCCCCCCCCCCCCCCCCCCGCCCCGGGGGGGGGGGGGCCGCCCCCCGCCCCCCCCGGGGCGCGCCCCCCCCCCCGCCCCCCGGGCCCCCCCCGGCCCTGCAGGAACAGCGCAACGCTCGCTGCCGCATGGTCAGCGAGCGCAGGCCCCGAGAGTCGCTCGGCGCCGTACAGCGCGCGGCTGACCGCCCCTGCGATCGCGAGGTCGAACAATCGCTGCGCGTCGCCAGCGGGATCGTCGCACACGAGGCGGCCATCACGCGTCCATCGCTCGAGCTGCTCCGCGAGTTGCCGCTGGAGCGGCGCGCCCGCCGTCGCATGGAAGACGCCGCTCAACGTCGGCAGCTTATGCCCTTCGGCAATGCCGAGCCGGCCGAGAAACAGCGCATCGTCCCCGAGAATCCAGCTCAACACCTGCGTGACGAACGTCGTAAGCCAGGCGCGGGGATCATCCTCCTGCCCGACGACGCCGCCGACCCGCGCCTGCCCGCGCGCGGTGATGCGGCGGATCACCGCTTCGAGTAGCGCATGCTTGGTCGGGAAGTAGCGAAACAGCGTCGCCTTCGATCCCCCGAACGCAGCGACCATCCGATTGGTGCTCGCCGCTTCATACCCCGACGCCATGAATTCGGCCTCGGCCGCATCGAGAATACGCGCCGTCACGGTCTCGGGATCTCGGCTCACAGGGGGTTTGCGCACGCCACCGGACGCGCTATAGGAACCATCTGGTTTCTTTATAATCATGACTAGGAAAGGAATGCCGATGGAACCCTATGTGCGCAACCTGTGGTATGTCGCCGGGTGGGAGGACGAGGTGCCCGAGGGCGGCATGCTGCCCCGTACGCTGCTCGACGAGCCGCGCCTGATCTATCGACTCGCCGACGGTAGCTACGCCGCGCTTGCCGATCGCTGTCCGCATCGCTTCGCCCCGCTGAGCCGTGGCAAACGCGCTGGCGACCGGATCGTTTGCGGCTATCACGGCCTGGAATTCGGCGCCGACGGGGGCTGCGTGCGCAACCCCTTTTCCGACCTGATCCCGCCCAACACGCAGGTCTCGTCCTGGCCGACCGAAGCGCGCTGGGGCGCGGTTTGGGTCTGGCCCGGCGACGCCGCCGCGGCGGATCCCGCGCTGATCCCCGATTTCTCGTTCATCGACGCCGGCCCGCCGATCGTCCGCGGACGCACGCACATGCGCGCGAATTACGAGTTCATCACCGACAATCTGATGGACCTCAGCCATGCCGAGTTCCTCCATATCGAGACCTTCGCGACCAACGGCGCGCTGTTCAACGGCGAGCATAGCGCGACGCAGGACGACAGCGGCGCGATCTGGTCGAACTGGCGGATGCCCGACACCCCGCCACCGCCCTTCGCCACCGCGCTCGTGCCCGACGGCGGCCGCGTCGACCAATGGCTCGAGATGCGCTGGCATGCGCCCGCGTCGATGGCGCTGTTCATCGGTGTCGCGCATGCCGGTAGCGAACGGCAGGCGATGGTGGTCCCGGCGATGGCCAATCCGCATATCATCACGCCAGAAACCGCGACGAGCTCGCACTATTTCTTCACCCGCGAGCCGGGGGACGCATCCGAAGCGATGGCCAAGCAGGTGTTCGACGCGGAAGATGGCCCGATGCTCGAGGCGATCCAACAGGCGATGCTCGGCCGCGACTTCTGGGCCGAGCGCCCGGTGATCCTGTCGGTCGACGCCGCGGCGATCCGCGCGCGGCGCCGCCTGATGCAGCTGCGCCGCTCGGAGGCGCCAGCCCCGATCGAGATAGCCGCCTGAGCAGCGCCTGACCGGAACGCTCCCGCGCGTTCCGGTCAGGCGATCGCGCGATATCGAAAATCGCGGAAGTGGACCCTGCCCGCCCCGCTCGCGAAGAGCGCCGGGCGAAGCTGCGCGAGGTCGTCGATCGTGTTGGCATTGTAGCCCGAGACTTCGCTGCGCACGCCGTGGCGCGTCCAGCGCTTGCCGTCGACGCTGTAATAGAAGGTCACGATCTGCCGGTCGTTGACGATCCGCATGGACAGGCGCCGCACCGCGGGTGCCGGCTCGGGCCAATAGCTCGCCTTGCCGCCCCGATACGTGATCATGCGCTTTCCATCGATCCCCATGCCGAGGAACAGCCGGTCGTTGAAGAACAGCAGCAGCCCGCCCTGCGCGTCGCCATCGAGTTCGCACTCGACGGTCACTTCGTAAGCATGGTCGCCGACGATTTGCGTCAGCGGTGCGCAATCGTTCGGGCCAGTGCCCTTCCCCGCGATCGTCAGCGTATTGCGCTCGATCCGCGCTCGCGAAAGCTCGCCCGGCCCCCCGCCGTAGAAGCTCCAGCGCGTTCCGAACGCGGGCTTGGAGAAATCGTCCGAGCCCGCAATGCCGTGCGGCCCCGCGGTGCCGCCCGGGCGTGGCAAGGGTTGCGACAGATCGCCGCCAGTCGCGTGGAACCAGCCGTCGGCCGTCCAGGTAATCGGCTCGAGCAAGGTCTGCCGCCCGAGCGAGCGATAGCCGTTTTCATAGCCGTGATAGACCATGTACCAGCGCCCCCCCGGCCCCTCGACGCAGGTCGCATGGCCACGCGACCACCAGCGTTCGGCCTCGCTGCGCGTCCGCACGATTGGGTTGTGCGGGCAATTCTCCCACGGCCCGGCGAGCGTCCGCGCGCGCGCGGCGATCACCATGTGCCCCGTCGCCGGGCCACCCGTCCCGCCGACCGCGCTGACCAGATAATGCCAGCCCCCGCGCCGGAACAGCTTTGGTCCCTCGAGCGAATAGGCTTCGGTGATCCAGGCATCGGGATAGTGCCAGCCATCATAGACCTTCTCGACCTTGCCGACGGTCGAGAGCCCGTCGGGCGCAAGGCGGACGCGGTTGACGCCCGACAGGAAGAGATAGCGCTGGCCGTCGTCGTCGACCGCATGGCCGGGATCGATCAAATCGCCGATGCCGAGGTCGATCGGATCGCTCCACGGCCCGTGCATCGACGGCGCATGGATGACGTAGATGTTGGCGAAACTCGGCAATGCCCCCGACCACGCCGCCTTCATGAACGGGATGTAGATGAAGTATCGCCCCCCATGCTTGACGATGTCGACCGCGAAGACTGTGCCAAGCGGCTTGGCGAGCGCCGGCCCGACCGGCGTCCAGTTGACCAGATCGCGCGAATGCCAGATCAGCAGCCCGGGCGACGCATCGAACGACGAATGCGTCATCCAATAGTCGTCGCCATCTTTGAGGATCGACGGGTCGGGCCGATCCCCTGCCAGGATCGGATTGAGATAGCGCCCGTCACCGAGATCGGGGGCGCGCTGCCCTTCGACCCCGCGCCGAGCGGCAGGCGGCAGCGCTGCCACCGCCGGTAGCGTCGCGCCGCCCGCGAGCGCGAGCGCCAGCACATCGCGACGCGACGCGCTCACGCCGCCAATTCCAGCGTCTTGGCATCGGTGTTGATCGCCGGGAACGGCAGATACGAGACGCGCAGTCGCTCGCTGAGCGTAAGGCTGTGCGCGCCTGGTGCCAGCGGCTCGGACGCGATCACGCTGATGGTCGCGACCGCGCCGAAGTTCCACTGGCGGTCATAGGTGGTTTCCATCTCGTCGAGCGTCAGCGGCGCGCCACCGCCGGTCTCGTCGAAGCGGATCGCCTCGCGGGCCACTGGCTGGTCGTCGATCGTCACGGCCAGATCCTCGACCATCGAAAGCCCAAGCCCGCGATAATAGCCGAGCCGCGCGTCGAACGCGAAGCCGTCCGCCGTCGCGCGCAGGCTGTCATCCACGATCAGATATTTGTCGAACATGCGGGCAATCCCTTCAGGAAGCGGTCGTGGTCGCGCCGATCAGGCGCTCGAACATCGTGTGCTGGCGGCGGACCTGCTCGCGGCTGTCGACCGGCTCGACGTCCTGGATCCAGCGATTGCCTTCATATTCGCTCGACAGATAGCCGTCCCACCCGGCGGCCGCGAGCACCGGGATGACCTCGTCATACGAGATCGACGGGTCGGTCGCCTCAGGCGTCATCTCGTAGAACTTCGCCTGGATGTGCCGGAAGTACGGCGCATATTCGGCGAGCCGCTTAGGATTGGCATAGGGCGCGTGGCGCAGCGTCTCGGCCATCGCCACCTCGGCCTTGTTGCCGCCCATCTTCACCGCGACCTCGTAGATCGTATATTCGGCCATGATCTTGGCTTCATGGCTGTCGACGATGAACTGCGCGACCTCGGGCCGCGCGCCTTGCCGTTCGAAGCGCGCGCGGAACACCGGCGGGTAATGCTTCATGAAGATGCCCATGTCGGGCAGGATACCGAGATGCTTCGTCCCGAGCCGGTCGGCCGTGTCGATCGTGCGCAGGATCCAGGCATGTTCGAGGTGCCACGGCGCATGGACCTCGACCCCCATATGGACGTCGAGCGCCTCGGCATAGGGCACGCACTTTTCGAGAATCTCGGGCCGCACGAACACGAGGATCCGCATCGATCGGATGCCGAGCCGGTGGCACAATTCGAGGTCGCGACGGATCGAGGCGACCTGCTCCTCATCGGTCATCGGCCGATCCTTGCGGATCTTGGTGTCGAGGAACATGTCGTAGCAGCTGAGCTCGCAGCCATGCTTGGCGACGGTGTCCTTCCACCAGGCGACTTCGGCATCGCTGACATTGGGGAAGCTCGGCATGTTCTGTTCGGGAAGCACCTCGATCCCGGTCGCGCCGATCGAGGCCGCGAACGCGATCGCATCCTCGACGGTCATCTGGCGCAGGAACAGCTCTTCCTGGAAACTGTAGAGGCTGACGCCCCGCTTGATCGTGGACGGCATCGGCATCAAACCTCGACTGGATGGGAAACGGGGGCGCGCAGCGCCATGGCGACGCTGACCAGCGCGCAGAGCACGCCGAGCACGCCGGCGGTGAGGAAGGCGGACTGCATCGTGACGACCGCGCCGCGCACGACGCTGACGAGCAGCGGACTGGCGAACTGGCCGAAGAAGAAGCAGGCGGTCCAGACGCCCATGCCGCGACCGCGATGTTCGAACGGCAGCTTGGTCTGCGCCCAGGCGATCAGCGTCGGGATCGTCATGCCGGCGCCGGTCTGCTGGATCACCAGTCCGGCGATCATCCACTTCCAATCGGGCGCGAGCCCGATCATCGCAAGACCGATCCCGAGCAGCCCGAAGCACGACGCCAGTTGCAGTTGCGCGCGCGCGCGGCCCATCAGCCAGAACAGGCCCGCGCCGACGACGACGAACAGGCTCGGCAGCGCGGTCAGCTCGCCGAGCTTCGCCGAGGACTGGATTCCGACCTCGCGGAACGCCATCCCGCCATTCACGATGAAGACGTAATACAAGACGGCGGCGGCAAGCGTCACCGCGCCGATCTGCAGCACCGAAGACCAGGGAAACGGCGTGCGCGCGACCCGATCCTGGTCGATCCCGAGCATCTTGCGCGCGGTCGCATCGCTTGCCGGTTCGTACAGATACACCACCATCGCCGCGAAGATCGGGAGAGCGACGAGATAGATCAGGAACACGCCGTTCCAGCGCACCGCAGTGAGCATCCCGGCGCAATAGATCATGCCGGCCGCGAGCAACGGTCCGACCGTCCCCTGCAGTGCCAGCCAGTGGCGCCGCCCGCGATCGTCCCAATAATCGCCGATCAGCGTATTGAGCGTCGTCAGGATCGCCGCTTCTGTGACCCCGAGCAGGATGCGCGAGCCATAGATCGCGTTGAGATTGTCGAGAAAGAACGGGATGACGCCGATCAGGGCGTAGAAAAACGTTGAAAACAGCAGCAGCCGCCGCCGCCCAAAGCGATCGACCAGAATGCCGGCAAACGGCGCGATCGCCGCGATCGCGAGGCCGGGCGCCGACACCATCGCCGGCACTTTCCAGCCCGCCTCCGGGTCACCCGCAAAATGATCGATGATCGACGGGACCGCTGGGAATAGCGAGACGATCGCCAGGATCGGCAGGAATCCTGCGGCAATGACGGTCGAACCTTGCCCAAGACCGGGTCGTCGCCCGGCGTTCGACGCAATACGTGCAGTGGCTTCCACGATTCGCCTCTCCTACGCGCCGGGCTCATGCCGACATCAAATTAGAACTATTGTTCTGAAACCAGTATCGATATGCTGCTGTGCATGTCAAGCGAGACGATCCCACCACATCCGCCGTCCCCACTGCTTTCGGAGGTCGGAGTCGCGCAGCTGCTCGGCTATCGTCGACGGCTTGCCTTCACGACCGTCATCCTCGCGCTCGTGCTCGAGATTGTCGACACGACAATCGTCAATACCGCCCTCCCCGCGATCCAGCGAGGCTTGGGCGCGAGCGAGAGCGCGACGCAATGGGTCGTCACCGGCTATTTCCTGATGTTCGCGATCCTGCTCGTCGCCGGCGGGCGGCTGGGCGATCTTTATGGGTACCGGCGGCTGTTCCTCGTCGGCGTCGGCGGGTTCACGCTCGCCTCGCTCGCGTGCGGATTGGCGCCCGATGCGACGACGCTGATCGCGGCCCGCTTCGCGCAGGGCGCTGCCGCGGCGATCATGGCGCCGCAGATGATCGCGCTGGTCCAGCTGATGTACTCGCCGCTCGAGCGCGTCGCGCGGCTCGCGGTGTTCGGGCTGGTCGGCGGGCTCGCGGCAATCGGCGGGCCGATCCTTGGGGGTCTGCTGATCGCCGCCAATCCCGCAGGGCTCGGCTGGCGCGTCGTATTCCTGATCAACTTGCCGATCGGGCTGGTCGCGCTGATGGCGGGGTGGTGGCTGCTGCCGCGCGGGCGCTCGCCGCACGCGCTTCGGCTCGATCCGATCGGGACGCTTCTGCTCGGCGCCGCGCTGATCGCGTTGCTGATCCCGGCGATCGAAGGTCGCGCGCTGGGCTGGCCGTGGTGGAGCCTCGCGCTGCCGGTCGCGAGTGTCGTTCTGGCGATCGCCTTCTGGCGCCATTCGGTGCGCCGAACGGCGCGCGTCGGATCGGCGCTGATCGCGCCCGAACTGTTCGCCGCACCCACCTTCCGCCTCGGCCTGTCGATGACGCTGCTGTTCGCGACCGCGACCAACGGCTTCCTGCTGGTGCTGAGCATGGTGCTGCAGCGTGGCCTCGGCATGAGCCCACTCGACACCGCCTTGCTCCACTTACCCTTCGGACTGGGCGTGATGGCGGGGATCGCGCTGATCGGACCGCGCGTCCTGCCGCGGGTCGGCGCCGGGCTGCTGATCTTCGGCGCGCTGACGATGGCGCTCGGCCTGGCGGGAACCGCCGCAGCGGTGGCGTTCGCGCCGATCCCGGGGTTGATCGCCGCGACGCTCGCGCTGAGCGGTATCGGCATGGGCTGCATCACCGGGCCGCTCGGGCCGGTCACGCTGGCGCGGGTCGATCGCGGGCATGCCGGGGTCGCCGGCGGGATGCACAATGGCGCGCAGCAGATCGGCGGTGCGCTCGGCGCAGCGGTGATCGGCTCGCTGTTCTTCGCGATCCTCGATCACGGCGGCGCACAGCGCGCCTTCGGTGGAGCCGTCGCGCTCGACATCGTGTTGCTCGCCGCGGTGGCGCTGCTCGCCCGTTTTCTCCCCGGCGCGATCTTCGCGTCCGAAGGCTAATCGGCGGCGGCCTCGACCCGCAATTGGTCGCGCCGCCAGCGCAGCCCCGGATCAGCGTCGCGCGCAAGGTGATGCTGGATCACCTCGGCCATTTCGGGAAAAACAAAGGGCACGGGTACCAGCACGATCGGCAAGCACGTCCGCATCGAGCAGGCCAGCCGTCATGCATCAATGCGATGCGCCGCGTGCCGACCACCATCCACAGGACTGTGGCGAAGCTCGGCACCGTCACGCCGATCTGCCGGACCTTGCCGATCTCCTCGAGCTGCCGGTCCGCGAACGCCGCCGGAACATTGGTGCCAAGCAGCACCGCGACATGGTCGAGCGCGAGAAAATCGGTTTTTCTGATGCGCCGCTCGGCCAGCGCCGGTTTGTCCGCACACCCCGCGACGCCGGCCGCTCAGCAAACAACAATGCGAGCGGATGACGCGGCGAGGCGAACTCCTGCGGCGTGACGAACAGGCCGATCCGTCCCTCGTCGAGCCGCGACCGAGTCCGTTCCTCGGGCAGTTCGAGCACGATGCGGATCCCCGGCGCGATGTGCTTCAGCCGCTGGACGAGCCGCGGAAATACCACGACCGCGATATCGTCCGACGCAGCGATTCGGAAAGTTCGCGGGGAGTGCGCCGGATCGAACGTTCCCCCGGATCGACGATCGCCCCTGCCCCGTCGAGCACCGCAGCAACTTGTGGCGCGCGTGCTTCTGCAAGCGCGAACGGGAATATCCCTTTGTATCCATCCGGCGACGGTCATCTATTCGGCGTGCGTCTGACCTGAGAGGTTAGCAACGGTGCAAGCACTGTGGTTTGCGCCGTGGCTAGAGGCGTGGCTATGGGTCAGATTACGGTATTTTCGGGTGTTGAGCGTCGTAGGCGCTGGGATGAGGACGAGAAGCTGGCGATGGTCGAGGCGTCGCTTGCGCCGGGCGGGTCGGTGGCAAGGATCGCACGAGAACGGGATGTGGCGCCGTCGCTGATTTACAAATGGCGCAGGCGGCTCTGCGGCGCGGCTCGCATGGAACCCCGAGGCTTTGCCGCCGTGATGATCAGCCCGGAGGCGCCGGCCAAGTCCGCAGCCGATCCTCTGGTGATGGTGATCGAGATCGGCGGTGCGACCATGCGGGTGGCGAACAACACGTCGCCGGCATTGCTGGTGACGGCGTTGCGGGCGCTGTCGCGATGATCCCGGTTTCTGGCGGCGCGAGGGTGTGGATCGCCACCGGGCGAACCGACATGCGCAAGGGCATGGGGTCGCTGGCCTTGCAGATTCAGCATGGTTTTGGGCGTGATCCCCATGCCGGCGACCTGTACATTTTCCGCGGCCGCAAGGGCGATCTGTTGAAGATTCTCTGGCATGACGGGATCGGCATGTCGCTTTATGCAAAGCGTCTGGAGCGCGGCCGTTTCATCTGGCCATCGGCGGTCGACGGGGTTGTCGCGATCTCGGCGGCGCAACTTGGCTATATGCTCGAGGCCATCGACTGGCGTAATCCACAGCACACGACCAGACCGCAACTGGCAGGATAAAAGTCGTAGTTTCAGCGGCTTGTCGTGTATAAAAGGCTCGACAAAATGGCGGTTTTCGGGTCTAAACTGAACCTCGATGGACGCGCTTTTCGAGACTTTTCCGGACGACGTCGAGGCGCTCAAGGCAGCGCTTGTGACCGAGCGCCTGAACGCCCGCAACGCGCTCGCCGCCCAGCTTCACGCCGAAGCCGCACAGCTTCATGCCGAGGCGATCGCCGCAATCGCCCTGGCCGATGTCGCCCAGGGCCGCGCGCTCATCGAAGAACTCAAACTGCAGATCGCCAAGGCGCGCGCCGACAAGTGGGGCCAGTCGTCCGAACGTGGCAGCCGTCTCCTCGACCAACTCGAGATGCAGCTCGAAGATCTCGTTGCCGCCGCCACCGAAGACGAAATCGCCGCCGAGATGGCCGTGGCCAAGGCGCAGGCCAGTGGCGTCGCCGTCATAGCCTTCACCCGCCGCAAGCCCGTCCGCGGCCCCTTGCCAGAGCATCTGCCGCGTCACCGTATTGTCGTGCCCGCACCAGAGGACTGCCCTTGCTGCAGCGGCGCTCACCTCAAGAAGATCGGCGAGACCCAGACCGACAGCCTTGAAGTCGTGCCGAGGCAATGGATCGTGCTGGAGACCGTCC
>NZ_JASJVC010000100.1:0-9854 GCF_035019905.1 Sphingomonas sp. 10B4
GCATCCCCGATGACTCGCACGCCAAAACGTCGACGGGAATCCCTAATCGGACTCAAATGTAAGGCGAGAACCACTAGCATCCCGACCCGTCAAGGCAATCAGACTATTAAGTTAAGTGGACTTAATTCTGTAATGGGGGTGAGCTAGGGGCGCTTCCAACGACGGTTCGCTTTGGGGGGAATCGGATAGTTTTGGGGAAAACCATGACCTGCCGAACATACATTCAAGCTGTCTTGCTCGCGGGCACCGTTCTGGGTGCGTCGCCGGCAATGGCCCAGACTGTTGAGCCGCAAGTGGCCGCGAAAGCGGACGACGCAGTGGACGAACCGGTCCGCGATATTGTCGTGAGTGGTCGCCGGCGGCTCAGTCAGTCTCCACAGGACGCCAAGAAATCGAACATCGCGATTGCCGACAGCATTGGCGCGCTTGAAATCCAGAAGCTGCCGGACGTGACGATTGCCGACGCGCTGACGCGCGTGCCCGGTGTGTCGCTCCAGCGCGGCTACCAATCGCAAAAGTCGTGGTACGCGACGATCCGGGGCTTGGACGGCAATTACAGCAGCGTCGATCTCGATGGCGGCATGTTCTTCGACTCAACGCGCAACGACCGGGCCGTCTATCTCGACACTGTACCGGCGAACGCCATCAACGAACTGGTCGTCTACAAGACGGTCACGCCCGACATGGACGCCAATTCGATCGGCGGCCACATCTCGATCCTGACGCTGCGTTCCTTCGATCTGGGCGGCGCTCCCGTAACGCGCGCCGATTTCGGGCTCGACCTGTTTCAAAAAAGCGGTGCGCCGAACGGGCACGGGCCGGGCAAGACTGCCAACGTCGTCGTCAAGCGGACCTTCGGGCCAAATGGCAATTTCGGCTTCGTGGGTGCCGCCTCCTATCACGATGACGATTACAGCCAGACCTATAACAATAGCTCGGCCTACATCGTCAGAAACGGGATCGACGTCCCGACCAGCGCGCTACAGCGCGGCAACTTCGATATTCACGACAAGGGCTACAGCCTGCTCGGCAAGCTGGAAGCTCGTTCGGCTGACAAATTCTACGGCTTCGCCGAAGTGACCTATTTCAACGCGGACATTTTCCAGAACAATTACCGGGGCGGCGTGACGGTCAACCCGACCAACATCACAACGACAACTGAAGGACAGGGTTCGTTTACGGGCGCAAGCGCACAGGCCTACAGCCGCACCTATGATATCAGCCGCAAACTGTGGACCGCGACAACCGGCGCGGAACTGAAGATCGGCGACAATTCCAAGCTGAAGGCAACCGGCTCGATCGAAGGCTCGCATCATAACGAGACGCTGCAAAACGGTGCGATCTACCAGTTTGGCGGCCTGAGCGGCACATATAACCTGACGCCCGATGCTGCCGAGCTTGCGCTCAACCCCGCAACCGGCATGGGCAATCCTCAGAACTGGACCGCGAACCCATCATCGGCAGCGGTCGTCACCCACCTCCCGATGACCGATAAGGTCTACACCGGCCGGCTCGATTACAACCTCAACAGCTTCGCATTCAGCAACGGGTTCGGCCTGTCGGCGGGTGTGAACTGGCGCGAGCTTCACCGCGTTTTCAATCAGTCGGCGGATAACTATACCCTCGCGGCCGGGACGCCGTACACACTGGACAAGGTGCTGGTCGATGGCGGCAAGGGCTCGACGTTCGACGGTCAAGGCGTAGTCTACGTTGATCGCAACGCATATTGGAACTTCGTTCAGTCGAACGGCATCGACACCAGGACCACCTCGCCGACCGGCAGCTTCAATCTGACCGAGGACGTGCTCGCGGGGTATGGCACCGTCAATTATAACAGCGACAAGCTCCACGCGCTGGCGGGCGCACGGTATGAGAATACGGTGGTCGATGACAGCACGGCGCAGCTTGTGAACGGCGCGGCGGTGCCGTTCAGCTTCCATCGTCGCTATGGGTATCTCCTTCCCAACGTGCAGGCTTATTACGACTTTCTGCCGGCCCTGCGCGTGAAAGCCGCCTACACCGAGACGATCGCGCGCCCGACGTTCACGGCGTTCGCGCAAGGGTTGACGATCAACAATTTCAGCAGCCTCAACGTGCTGATCCGGGGCAGTAACCCCGATCTCAAGGCTCGGCTTTCGCACAACTTCGATCTGTCCGTTGAGTCCTACTCAGCGCACGGCTATTTTTCGGCGGGGCTGTTCCACAAGGACATTACGGGTGAGATTTATTATCTGACGACCACCGCCTCCGATCCCGTTACCGGCATCGCTACCCAGATTTCGACACCCTTCAACTCGTCTAGTTCCAAGCTGACCGGCATCGAGTTGAGCGGCGAATGGCGGGATTTCACTAGCGTTGCGCCGTGGCTGGAAGGTGTGACGTTGCGTGCCAACTATACCCGGCTCTGGGGCCGGCTGGGCGTCAAGAACGCGGACGGATCGAGCAGGACGATCGATGGCCTGAACCAGCAGCCGACATACATGGCGAACGTCATGGGCATCTATGATCGAGGACCATTCACGGCCTCGCTGTCCTATGACCGGCGCGGCGTCGCGTTCAATGGCGGCGTCGGCGCTACGGCGCAGAGCGATACCTATGTCCGGCCCTATGACAGTCTGGATGCGAAGCTGGCGCTTCGGCCGATCGGGCATGTCGAGTTGTTCCTTGCGGCACGCAACCTCACCAATAGCTGGTATCGCGAAGCGACCGGCATCGATCGCAAGCAGTTCCTGACCGCCATCCAGTCCGGCCGGTCCTTCACGGTCGGCGGACAATTCAGGTTCTGACGAAAATGTCCGGGATGACCTGTCAACGCCGCCACGCTCTTGCACTGTTCGCGCTCATCGTTGGATCGGCATTCGCCGGTCCAGCGGGCGCGACGACCGCCCCGGCATTGCTGCCGGCGTGGACGCCGGGAACGCTGGATATCCATCACATCCAGACCGGACGCGGCAATTCGACCTTTATCGTTGGCCCTGACGGTACGACGATCCTGATCGATGCCGGCGCGCTCGATCCTGCCGACATCGAGGTCGCTAATGCGCCGCTCAAGCTGGCCCCGGCCGTGCCGAACGCATCGCTGCGGCCGGGACAGTGGATCGCGCGGTATATCCACCAGACCACCCCGGCCGATCACCAACGCATCGACTATGCGATCATCACGCATTTCCACACCGACCATTTTGGCTCGGTCACACCGTCGAGCCCATGGTCGGCGACGCGCGCCTACCGGCTATCGGGTATCACCGATGTCGGCGACGTGCTTCCGATCGGCGTACTGATCGATCGCCTGCAACCCGGCAGCGGCGATCCCGCGCCACACGATGATCTCACCATCCGCAACTACTATGCGTTTGCCGACTTCCTGAAAGCGAAACGCGGGACGCGGTGGATGCCGTTGCAGCTCGGCACCACCGCGCAAATTCATCTGGCGAACACGACTGCCTATCCCGGTTTCAAGGTGCTGGGAATCAAGGCAGGCAGTCGGATCATGGATGGCGCAGGCGGCTCCCGCGCCGTCTTCGATCCGAAGCGGGCAACCGCGCCTGATGGCTCGGCCATGGAAAACCCGTTCAGCATCGCGCTGCGCCTCTCCTACGGATCGTTCGATTATTATGCCGGTGGCGACAATACCGGTTTGGACGAACCCTATGCGCCGGATGCGGTCGATACCGAGAGCGTGATCGCGCCGCTGGTCGGGCCGGTGGACGTGATGGCGCTCGATCATCACGGTAATCGCGATGCGACCAACAGCCATATTCTCGAAAACCTGCGCCCTCGCGTCATGGTGGAACAGGTCTACACCACCGATCAACCCGGCGGGGAAGTCGTGCACCGGATCGCTGCCAAGGGGCTCTATGCTGGTTCTCGCGACATTTTCGCGACGCATCTGTTTCCCCAAACCGAGGAAGCGATCGGCCCGGCAATGATACGTGCGTTCACCGCGTCTGGCGGACACGTCCTTGTTCGTGTCGCACCGGGGGGGGCGTCGTACCGTGTATTCCTACTGGACGACTTGGCAGTGAAGCCTACGATCCGTGCCGTGTTCGGACCATATCAAAGCCGTTGATGGCCTACCCGGCAAACCACACGGGTGCTGTCGGGAGGGCACCATGCGTGTCGCTTTGAAGCCACGGCTGACCCACCTGTATTATAGCGTGCAGGTTGGCAAAACGCTTCTGTGGGTCGCGGCAGACCTGATCGCTTTTTACATCCTTGTGGTCGTGGACAAGCTCTCTGCTGGAACGGTAACGTTTGTTCTCGTGGGGGGCCTCGCTTGGCACGCGATCAGCGATCTGGCGGTTGGAATATTGCTGCGCAATAATCGCATAGAAGCGAGGCGGCTCGCCATCATCGCTGGGTTCGCCATTCCCGTTGCGGCGGCGAGCTTCGTCGCCTCGATCGTGACCGCGCCATTGAACGCATGGCTGGCGCTGGGCTTCATGATGCTGTTTCGGTCAACCTACGCGCTGTTCGACATACCCCACCACGCGCTGCTTGGGCGGATGTCTGTGCTCGGGTTCGACGCGGCACACCTTGTGAGCATCCGCAATCTCTGGGGGCAAATCGCATCCGTTGTGTTGGCCCTGTCCATACAGCCATGGCTCGGCGCTACCGCGTCGCGGACGGTCGTTGTCCTCATGCTCGCTGCGGTAGCAAGCGTCGCTACGCTCTTGTCCGTGCCGATCGTCGTGTTGCTGCGTCAGCTTTGGGACAGGCATGAGCGCATCGACGGCAACACCCCGATCACGGCGCTCCCCGGCAGCGCCCTATCGATCGCCATCCTGCTGATCGCCAATCTCCTCGTCACGGTCGTTGTTTCGACAGCGACCAAGACCATTGTCGGCAACGTCCAACTCGCCATTGCAACGCCGGGCATCGCCCTTGCCGCGTTGACGATCGGCAAGCTGGTGTCATGCATCCCGCTACCTCAAACGGCCACGCGCGATAGAATTGGAACGACCTTTTTCGCAGGGATCGTTGCCCTCGGCATGTCCGTGGCACTCGTAATCTACCAACCTTCGTTTTTCGCTTTCGCGGCTTTCGGGCTGGCGTCGGGATGGGTGAACATTCTGACCTGGAGTTGGATCAGTCAAGTGACCCTTCGCGCAGAAACTTTCGCGGTGGCGACGATGACGACCAAGCTCGGGCTGATCGTCTCCGTCCCGATCGCGGCCATGATCGTCTGACCGAGACCAAATCGGGTTCTCAAAAGGGAACCTGTGGCGGGAATCCGGTCGCGCCCATCGCTAACGGACGCCGGCTGGTTCCACTTTCCCAAAATCTGTTCCCGTTTGAGTTTTCCCGAAATAACCTTCCAGAGATGGAGAAAAGGGAATGTGGCAAATGCTTTGAATTGTCGGTTTGAGCGTCATGCTGATCGATCGGGCTTGCCGGTCAGAAGCCGGCAAGCCAAGTGACGCTCGCCCCATCGGGTTGCGAAAGCCTCCGATATCACCTTCCAATCCCCGCTAGCGCTGTTCGAGCCGTGATTCACGCCCATGCAGGAGCATTGGCACTCCTCGCCCTGGGCGGCCCAACAGGCCGGCGCGCATTTCTCCTGCTCCCGGTAGGGCTGGATGATGTAGACGCTGCCGAACTTGTCGAGGCAGGCATGAACCAGCTTGTTGAACCATGCCTGCGGCAGCTCCCAATGCTTTGCTTTGGCATCCCATTCCGGGTTCTTCCGACCGAACGATCCAAGCCAAGGCCGGTTGGTAAGGGCATAGGGTAGCCGAGCGAGCAGCGGATTTCCTGGCCCACGACGATAGAGAACAGGGACCGCGCCCCGGTTCCAGATTTGTCGTAGTTGGTCCTCGGTTCCCTCGCTCACGGTTGATCCGCTACCTTCGTCTAAGCGAAAGCATCATCGGCAAGGGTGCCGTCACGGCTTTCTACGATCAAAGATACATAGTCTGTGTTGTCGCGCGAATTGAATACGCGCCCGACCACGGTCCAGACTTCCCGGTTGCGCGGATCATCGCGCTTCTTTCCAACCGGCACGCCCGGATTGAGGATCATGTCGCCGATGGCGGGCACTTGACCCGCGAAATCCTCGGGACTGAAATCCACGCCCCCGTCAAACACCTTGCCAACCGTATCGCGATGAAGAATCCTGATATGTGTCATACCTACTGTTTTTCCTCTGGCTTGACCCTGATCGTGCATCGCACCGGCTCGCGCGTTCGAGCTGCGGCCTTGCTGCACCCCTCGATCGTCTCGCGGTTGGCGATCACGATGCGATCACCCGCTGCCATGTTCGCGAAGGCATCGGGCGCTGCGGTCCGCATCATCCGCTGCCCGCCTTCCCACATTGGCATATCGAGAGTGCGTGCGGCCATCCTCTCCGGCCATTGCCACCCTGTCGGCACAGCGCGCGCGACGATCCCGGCGAACACCGCCCACAGGATCATCCCGACGACGATTCCGACGATCGCCGTCCAGATCAACCACCGGTTCTGCTGGTCGCCGCGCCGCGCTGACACGGTGACACCCTGCAAGGCGCGCGTCGCATCGCGCAACTCGCCGGCTGCGGTTTTCACCGCCTGCCGGTCTTCGGCGACGGCGCCGGCGACCCGAGCGACGACTTGGCGTGCCACGGTCTCTTCCTCGGCCGCCTTGCGCAGAATTTCGGCGCGCTGGTAGGTCGCGCTTGCAAAGTTCGTGAGCTGGCCCAGCGTTTCGCTATAGTCGGGAAGCTCGAGGCGATCGTCACGCGCTGCGGCGATGCCCTCGATCGCACGGCGCAACAGAACAATCTCGTCGGACTGGCGCGCCAGCTCGCCGCGCACGCCCTCAAACGCTTCCGCTGCGGCATCCGGCTCGTTATCGTCCTCGGTCATCTCGCCTCCCATTCATATCCGAAAACACGAACCGTCATCGACTCATCCCTCGGTCCCGGTCACGCCCGCGATCGAGAGACGCCGCCAGCTCCTGCCCGATCGACCGGCCCCTCTCCATGCCGGGCACCAGCTCAGGGGCGCGGCGCTGCAACACGGATTCGAGCTGCGGGTCGCGATGCAGCCCGCCCGCGATGCTCTCCATGCGCTTGCCCAGCCTCGTAGCGCCCGCATGGTCGCCGGCACGCTCCATGCTGGCATGCGCCTCCTTCATGCCCTGCCACTGCTCCACGAACCGGCCTGCGCGCTTCTCCGGGTCAAGGCGGACCTGACGCTCGGTCTCCATCGCCTTGGCCGGGCCGCCCGTTTTGCCCTCGGCCGCGTCATGCGCGAGCCGGGGGTTGCGCTCGATCGCGCTAGCGAGGTCGCGCGCGGCATGGGGCCGGGTCTGGTCGAGTGCGTCGCCGGCCTTCGCCAGCGCCTGTTCTTGGTGCGCCAGCACCGGCAACCCCTTGTCCCGCATCCGGCCTATATCGGCTGCGGCACGGCCATAGCGTTCGATCGCGCGGGCCTGCGAGGGTGCCGGCGATCGATCATCCGCGACGCGCTCCGGCGACGTCTCGGGCGCTGGCTTAGGCCGGAACCCGTCGAACATGCCCTTGGCCTTGTCGCGCACCTTCTCGACGACCTGACGCGCGAGTTCCGGGAACCGGATCTCGCGCCGATCGGCGAACGCGCGCGCTTGATCCTGCTCCGGACGCGCATAGTCGCCGGCCATGTCCTTGCCACGCTCATGCGACAGGGCGCGGACGAGCTGGCGCTGGTCGGCGAAGTCGTCGCGGCCATAATGGAGCTGTATAGCGTCGCGGTGCCGCGACATGCCGACATAGGCGCTATGGCGGTCCATGCCCGGGGTGGCGAGAATGTGCGCCCGATCGACCGTCACACCCTGCGATTTGTGGAACGTCGCCGCATAGCCGTGATCAACGTGGGCGTAATCCTTGGTATCGAACGCGACCTCGCGCCCGTCATCGAGGCGTACCGCCATGCCCTCGGACGAGACCCGCTCGATCGTTGCCAGCGTGCCGTTCTTCACGCCCATGCCGCGCTCGTTGCGAAGGAACATGATGCGGTCACCGGTCGCGAACTGGCGCTCGCCGCGCTCGGCCTTCACCGTCACGTCGTCACCAAGGTCGCCGCTTGCGCGCAACCGGACGCGTGCCTCGCCGTTGAGGCTCTGCACCTCGGCGTTGGTGTGGGTGAGAATGATCCGGGATTTATCAGGGTCAGCCTGGCGCGCGCGATCCCAGCCATCGACCAGCTCGCCCCGCGCCTGCTCGCGGGTGTCGGCCGCGTGGACCATGCCGCCTTGGTTATAGGCATGGACCGCCTCACCAGTGCGCCCGGTAGCGAGCTGGCGGGTCGCGTTGCGCTGCCAGTCCTCGCGCTGCCGGCGTATTTCGGTAATCTCGGCCGCGCCGTGGCGCTCGGTGACGCTGCGGAACGCCGCGCCCGCCTCGATCGCCTGCAACTGCTCGGGGTCGCCGACCATGACGACCTTGGCCCCGGCATCGCGCGCCTGGCTCAACACCCGCTCCATCTGACGCGAACCGATCATGCCGGCCTCGTCCACCACCAACACGTCCCTGGGGCCTAGCTGCTCGCGCCCCTGCCCCCATGCGTGTTCAAGGCTGGCGATGGTGCGGCTCTGGATGCCGGACCCGCTTTCAAGGTTCTCGGCCGCGATGCCCGACAACGCCGCGCCGCGCACGGTGTAGCCGGCATCTTCCCATGCCTCGCGCGCAACGCCCAACATCGCCGATTTGCCGCTGCCGGCATAGCCGACGACGGACGCCAGCCCCTCGTTGCCGGTGATCCTGCCGAGCGCGACCCGCTGCTCACCAGACAGGGTAAGCCCTCTGCCCTCGGCCGCCTCCAACGCATGATAAACATGCGTGCCAGCGACAAAGTGCTGATCGGCCCCGGCAAGCTCGTCGCTGGCGCGCTCAAGCCGGGCCTCCACCGCGATCATGTCACGCGACGTGAACCGCTCCTGGTCGCGCCCGTCTTTGCCTAATGCGACCAGCTCGGGGCTGGCGCGCACCGCGCCCATCACCTGGTCGAACTGCTCCTTCCCGTCGCTGTGCCGGAACGCGAACGTCGCAAGGTCGCGGGTGGTGAACGTCGCTTGGCTGCGGGTGATGGCGTCCAGCGCGATCGACGGGCTGGCGACGATTTTCTCGCCATTGTCGTGGGCGATACGCGCATGATCCTCGATCCGCTCCGCCTCAAGCCCTTGGCTTGGACGCCGCGATGCGGCAGGGCCGATCTTGTGCTGCGGCTCCAGCTCGATCCCTTGCGCCTCCAGCGTGCGATGATCGATCCGGCCCTCAAGTCCCAGCTCGGCCATCCGTTCGTTGACGTGCGCGCTCCACGCCTCGCGCCAGTCCTTCAACAGCTCCGTGCTGTTCCAATCGCGATTCTTCTGCCCGAACCCCTCCGGCCCCACGTCGCGCATCGCCAGCATCACATGCGCGTGTGGCTTCGGGCTACCGTCCTCCGCCTTGTCCCAATGCACGTTGAGGTCCGCGACCATCCCGCGATCGACAAACTGCTGCTTCACGAAATCACGGGCGAGCTGAACGCCCTGCTTCTCGTTCATTTCGCGCGGGATTGAAAACTCCACCTCGCGGGCAAGTTGTGCGTCCTTGCGCTTCTCCCCTGCCTCCACCTCATTCCACAGCGTTGCACGATCTGACAGCCGCTCCGGCGCACCCTCCGGCAACATCACCTCGGAGTGGATGACGCCCGCCTTGTTAGAGAAGTCGTGATCGCGCTCTAGCCGCTCATCGAACAGCTCAGAAGCGGAACGATAGGCGGCACTCGCCACGGCGCTCGATCCGTTGGCGCGGCTCACGACCTTGGCGGAGAAATGGTATGAACCGTCCCGGGTTTCTCGGAGGCTTCTACTTGTGAGAAGGAGCTACCATGAGCAAGACGACGAACAAGTTTTCA
>NZ_JASJVC010000101.1:0-9685 GCF_035019905.1 Sphingomonas sp. 10B4
AGATGTGTATAAGAGACAGGGGCTATGGCTCGGACATGGAAGGCAGCAAGGCGCTCGCGCTCGAGGCGTGGGCAAAGCGCAAAGGCCGCGCCTATCTGCGCTTCGATTATGGCGGCTGCGGCAGCAGCGAGGGCGACTTCGAAGAACAGACGCTCGCTGGCTGGCGCGACGATGTCGTGGCGATGCTCGACGCAGCCGCAGGTGGCCCCGCGGTGCTGGTCGGATCGTCGATGGGCGGCTGGCTGATGCTGCTCGTCGCGCGCGACCATCCCGAAAAGGTGGCGGCGCTGGTCGGCATCGCGGCGGCGCCCGATTTCACCGATTGGGGCTTCACCGTCGAGCAGAAGCTCGCGATCCTGTCCGAAGGCCGGCTCGAAAAGGTCGGGCGCTACGCCGATTTGCCGATGGTCTATACCCGCGCCTTCTGGCAATCGGGCGAGGCCAATCGCGTGCTCTTCGCCGGATTGGCGATCGACGTGCCGGTCCGGCTGCTCCACGGCATGGCCGATACCGAAGTGCCCGCCAACCGCTCGATCCATCTGGTCGAGCAGCTCCGTTCAGCCGATGTGCAGCTTGCTTTGGTGAAGGGAGGCGACCACCGCCTGTCGCGCGACGCCGACCTCGCGTTGCTCGAGGCGACGCTCGAAAGTGTGATGGCCGATCTATGACCCTGTTGCTGCTCGCTCCCCTGTTGTTCGCGCAAAGCGCCGCGCCGATCGGCCCGCCCGCCCCGCCGCCGTCGCAGCGCTACGAAAAGTGCCTCGATCTCGCGACCAACAACCCGAGCTTGGCCGAAGCCGAAGCCGGGCAATGGCAGCTCGCGGGCGGTGGTTTCCTCGCCGGGCAGTGCCTCGGCATGGCCTATGCCAATGAGCAGCGCTGGCCCGCCGCCGCGACCGCATTCGATGCCGCCGCGCGTGCCGCCGAAAAGGCCGGCGACGGCCGTGCGGTCAATTACTGGGCGCAAGCGGGCAATGCTTGGCTTGCCTCTGGCGATGCGACCAAGGCGCGCGCCGCGCTCGATGCGGCACTCGCGGGCGGCTCGCTGACCGGCCTGCCGCTGGGCGAAGCGCATCTCGACCGCGCGCGCGCGATGGTTGCCGGGGGCGATCTCGACGGGGCGCGCGACGATCTCGACCGCGCGCTTGCCGAGGTGCCCGAAGACCCGCTCGCCTGGCTGCTCTCGGCGACGCTCGCGCGGCGCCAGAGCCAGATCGTCCGCGCGCAGCACGACATCGCCGAAGCGCTGCGGCGCGGCAGCGACGACCCAGCGGTCCAGCTCGAGACGGGCAATATCGCGGCGTTCGCGAAGGACGAAGCCGGCGCGCGGGCCGCGTGGCAGCAAGCGGTCACGCTGCGGCCCGACAGCGCCGCCGGAAAGGCCGCCGCCGCCGCATTGCTGCAGTTCACCGCCAAGCCCTGACGCTTTTGGAACGCGTCGGGGTGGCATCGCTGCTCGCGCGCGCCTATCTCGGCGCAAAGCACAATGGAGCGCGCCGATGAAATATCTCCACACCATGATCCGCGTCACCGATCCCGACGCGACGATCGCGTTCTTCAAGCTGCTCGGGCTCGAGGAAGTGCGGCGGATGGACAGCGAGAAAGGTCGCTTCACGCTGATCTTCCTCGCCGCCCCCGGCGACCATGACGCGCAGGTCGAGCTGACGCACAATTGGGATCCCGAACCCTATACCGGCGGGCGCAATTTCGGGCATCTCGCCTACCGCGTCGACAATATCTACGAGACGTGCCAGCGGTTGCACGATGGCGGCGTGACGATCAATCGCCCGCCGCGCGACGGCCACATGGCGTTCGTCCGCACCCCCGACAACATCTCGATCGAACTGCTCCAGGAGGGCGGCGCGCTGGCGCCGGCCGAGCCGTGGGCGTCGATGCCCAACACCGGCGAATGGTGATGGCAGGCGCGCTCGAGATCGTCCGCATCCCGGCGCTCAGCGACAATTATGTCTGGCTGGTGCACGATCCCGTCTCCGACGAGACCGTGGTGATCGATCCGAGCGACGCCGCCCCCGTGCTCGCCGCGACCGAGGCGCGCGGCTGGACGATCTCACAGATCTGGAACACGCACTGGCACCCCGATCACACCGGCGGCAATGCCGCGATCAAGGCGCTCGGCGCGGTGGTTAGTGGCCCCGCCGCCGAAGCGGGCAAGATCCCGACGCTCGATTACGGCGTGCGCGAAGGCGATTCGGTGCGCATCGGCACGCATGTCGCGCGCGTGATCGAGACGCCCGGCCACACCGCCGGGCACATCGTGTTCTACATGGCCGACGACGCTGCACTGTTCAGCGGCGACACGCTGTTCGCGATGGGCTGCGGGCGGCTGTTCGAGGGCGATGCCGCGCAGATGTACGGCAACATGCAGCGCCTTGCTGCGCTACCGCCCGAGACGATCGTCTATTGCGCGCACGAATATACGCAGTCGAACGGCCGCTACGCCGCCGCTGCCGAGCCCGACAATCAGGCCGTCACCGAACGGATGGCTACGGTTGATGCGCAGCGCGCAGCGGGCGAACCGACTGTTCCGACGACGATTGCGCTCGAGCTCGCGACCAACCCGTTCCTGCGCGCGACATCGGCCGACCAGCTCGCCGAGCGGCGTGCAGCCAAGGATGCATTCTAGCCGTATCTGCGGTATGACGCGGATGGGGCCGCAAGCGTTTTGAAAAGGACCGATCGCATGTTCCGCTTCATCCTTCCGCTCGTCGTGCTAGCTGGCGCGAGCTCCGCGCTGTCCGCCGACTCGAAAGAGTATCGCGCACGTGAAGCGGCGCGCGATCAGGTCGAGCTCGACAAGCAGCTTGCGGGCCTCGTGCCGGGCAAGCCGCAAAGCTGCATCGACACCTTCCGGTATCGCGACTCGACGCGCGTCGGCGACAAGATCCTCTACAAGAACGGCCGCAACGACGTGATGGTCAACGATACCGGCGGCGGCTGCTTCGGCCTGCGGCGTGGCGATGCGATCATCACCAAGACCTTCGGCAGCCAGTTCTGCCGCGGCGATATCGTGCGGACGGCCGATCTCATCACGAGCACGCCGAGCGGAAGCTGCAGCTTCGGCGACTTCGTCCCCTATCGCAGGCCGTGATCCGCGGGCTGCTGCTGGCGGCGGCGCTGGGCGGGGCTACCGCATCGGACGATGCGAAGGATCTCGCCAAGGCGCTTGCGGGCCGAACGCCGGGCAAGCCCGAGACCTGCGTTTCGCCCAGCCGGGTCGGCGCACCGCAGGTTATCGGTGACCGCACCTTGCTGTACCGCGACGGCGGCCGGATGTGGCGCAACGATTTGCCCAATGGCTGCCCCGGGCTCGACGACGATGCGATCGTCGTTACCGAGGTCTATGGTGGGCAATTGTGCCGCAACGATCAATTCTACACGCTCGAACGCACGGGCAGCACGATCCCGGGACCGCGCTGTCGGCTTGGGAGCTTCGTGCCGTGGGACAAGCCGCGGTAGGAATCGGGCCGTTTCCAGGGCGAAGCCGCCGCAGCCTCGCTAAAGCGCGCCACTCCAGACCCGTTCGGGCTGAGCCTGTCGAAGCCCCGCCGCACCCACACCCCCTGCGCAAGCGGCGAGGTGCCCTTCGACAGGCTCAGGGCGAACGGGAGGGGCTGCGACAGTTCTGAAGGCGAAGACGATGCCCCGCCTTGTTAGAGCACGAACCGGCTGAGGTCGGTATTGCGCGCGATGCTCGCAAGATGCGTTTCGACATACGCCGCATCGACCACCACGGTCTCGCCACCGCGATCCTCGGCATTGAAGCTGACATCCTCGAGCAGCTTTTCCATCACCGTCTGCAATCGCCGCGCACCGATATTCTCGATCTCGCCATTCACTTCGGCGGCGATCCGCGCGACGGCCCGGATACCCTCCGCGGTGAACTCTACCGCAACGCCCTCGGTCGCGATCAACGCGACATATTGCTGCGTCAGCGACGCCTTGGTGTCGGAGAGGATCGCAACGAAATCGTCCTCGGTCAGCGCCTTCAGCTCGACGCGGATCGGCAGGCGGCCCTGCAGCTCGGGCAACAGGTCGGACGGCTTGGCCACATGGAACGCGCCGCTCGCGATGAAGAGCACATGATCGGTCTTCATCGGCCCGTATTTGGTCGCGACCGTCGTTCCCTCGATCAGCGGGAGGAGATCGCGCTGCACGCCCTCGCGGCTGACCGATCCGCCGCGGCCGTCGCTCACTGCGATCTTGTCGATCTCGTCGAGGAAGACGATTCCGTTCGCCTCGGCATCGGCGATCGCGGCGCGGCTGAGTTCGTCTTGGTCGAGCCGCTTGTCGGCCTCTTCCTCGACGAGCTTGTCCCACGCTGCGGGAACGCTCAGCTTGCGGCGCTTGAGCTGGCCGCCGCCGAACGCCTTGCCCATCATCTCGGACAGGTTGATCATCTGCGCGCCGCCGCCGGGCATTTCGAACGGCATCGGGGGCGCCGCCTCGAGTTCGATCTCGATCTCGGTGTCGCGCAGATGCCCGTCATGAAGCCGCTGGCGGAACGCCTCGCGTGTCGCCTCGCTCGCGCCCTTGCCGGTCAGCGCGTCGAGCAGGCGCGCCATCGCGGCTTCCTCGGCCTTGTCCTTGACCGCACCGCGGCGGCGCTCCTTCTCGAGCCGGATCGCTTCCTCGACGAGGTCGCGCGCGATCTGTTCGACGTCGCGGCCGACATAGCCGACTTCGGTGAACTTGGTCGCCTCGACCTTGATGAACGGCGCGTCGGCGAGCTTGGCCAGCCGGCGGCTGATCTCGGTCTTGCCGCAGCCGGTCGGCCCGATCATCAGGATGTTCTTGGGGCTGACCTCGTCGCGCAGATCGGGTGCGAGCTGCTGGCGGCGCCAGCGGTTGCGCATCGCGACCGCGACCGCGCGCTTTGCGTCGGCCTGGCCGATGATGTGCGCGTCGAGCGCGGCGACGATGGCTTTGGGGGTAAGGTCCTGGTTCATATCTGCTTCCGTCGCCCCGGCGGAGGCCGGGGCCGCTATGGTGCAAGGGCGCGCGCTAGAGCCTAGCGGCCCCGGCCTCCGCCGGGGCGACGCGCATCACGCGCTCGTGTCGAGCCCTTCGACCGTCAGCCGGTCGTTGGTGTAGACGCAGAGCTCGCCCGCTATCGCCATCGCTTTCCGGGCGATCGTCTCGGCATCGGCCTCATAATCCGCCAGCGCGCGCGCTGCGGCGAGCGCGAAATTGCCGCCCGAGCCGATCGCGGCGATCCCGGCCTCGGGCTCGAGCACGTCGCCATTCCCGGTCAGGATCAGCGTCACGTCCTTGTCGGCGACGATCATCATCGCCTCGAGGTTGCGCAAATATTTGTCGGTCCGCCAATCCTTGGCGAGCTCGACCGCGCTGCGCAGCAGCTGGCCGTGATGCTGTTCGAGCTTGCGCTCGAGCCGCTCGAACAGCGTGAACGCATCGGCGGTCGCGCCGGCGAAGCCGCCGATCACCGATCCGTCGCCGAGCCGCCGCACCTTCTTCGCATTGGGTTTCATCACGGTCTGGCCCTGCGTCACCTGGCCGTCGCCGGCGACGATGACGCGCCCATTCTTGCGCACGGAGAGGATCGTGGTGCCGTGCCACACAATTTTGTTCTCGCTCATGGAGGGCGATATGGGATGCGGGGTCGCGCTGTGCAATCCGGCTTGCGTCGGCGCGCCATGCTCGGTGATAGGAGGCGCGGGGGAACGATAGGTATGAGCGACCAGCACGGCCATGCAGGGCCCGATCACCCGCTCGAGCGGCTGATCTTCTTTTCCGATGCCGTGTTCGCGATCGCGATCACGCTGCTGATCATCGAGGTGCACCCGCCGCATCTGCCACATGGCGCGCCGCCCGCCGCTTTTCTTCGAGCGCTCGCCGATCTCGGCCCGAGCTTGTTCGGCTTCTTCGTCAGCTTCTTCGTCATCGCGGCGTTCTGGACCGGGCACCACCGCGCCTTCGCGCTGGCGGGACGCTATTCGGACAAACTGCTCGCGCCCAACATCCTGATGCTGTGCGCGATCGTGTTCATGCCGTTCGCGACCGCTTTCATGAGCGCCAATCTGGGGACACTCGTCCCGTCGGCGCTCTATGCGCTGACGCTGATCGTCACCGGGCTGCTCAGCATGTGGGTGACCTATCGCACCACCAGCCCGGGAATCGTCCGCGCCGACACCGCAGCCGAGACGATCGCGCAAGTCCGCATCCGCGGCATCGGCGTGGTGCTCGGCGCGACGGCGTCGTTCGGCCTTGCCTTCTTCATCGCGCCGCTCAGCCAGATGGGGCTGCTGACGATCCCCTTGTGGCAGGCGATCCTGCGGCGGCAAGTCCATCGCCGCTTCGTCCGCACGGCGGCCTGAGCCACCCTGCGGGCGCGGCGCCAGCGCTCAGTTGGCGGGCGCGGTCATCGCGTTCATCGAGCCGTTCGACGCGGTGATCGACGGCTTGCCGACCGGCGGACGCAGCGCCTCGCGCTCGGCGGCGGTCATCACCGCATCCATGTCGGGACGGAAATCGGCGATCGCGCGATCATCGGCGTTGCGCTTGGGATCGAGCAGGTCGGTCGGCACATGCCCCTCGGCCGTCCCCGACGCCTTGGCGAGCGCGCTCGCGATCCGCCCGCGCGTCAGGAACGCGGCGAGCCCGGCGCCCGCCGCGACGACGACCGCGCCGATCGACCAGGCCGCGGTGCGGCTGATCGCAGGCGTGGCGCTGGCGGCCTGCGGCGCGGGGGCGCGCTTGGTGGCGCTTTTGGGAATTTGGGTCTTGGCCATGTCACATCTCATTCTGCAAAATCGGGCGCGCGGCGACCGGGGCCGCCGCGCGCGGGGAAGTTAGCGGCAGCGCGCGTCGCGCGTGCTGTCCTTGTCGATTGCCTGGCCGGCCAGCGCGCCGCCGACACCGCCGAGCAACGCGCCGAGCACGCCCGAACCACCCGGTGCGATCGCCGCGCCGAGCGCACCGCCCGCGATCCCGCCGACGACCAGACCGGTCGTACCGTCGCTGTGGCGGCAATAGTAACGCCCGTCGCTGCCGCGATAGACGCGGTCGTTGTTGCTCAGCCGGCGCTCCTGATAGCGGCGATTGTCGTCGCGGTAATAGCGCGAGGCATCGTAGCCGTTATACGCCGGATCGGGCCGGTCGTAATCGTATTGCGAATAGCCGCCACCATAGCCGCGGCGCGGGCCGCCGCCGTAACTGTCGCCATATTCGTCGCAGCCGGCGACCAGGGTACACGCGGCCAACAGGCCGAGAGTGAGGGTGCGCATTCGAATACTCCTGTTATCGTATCCAAGCGCAATGCGCGGGCGGCGATAAGGTTGCCCGCCACCGCCGCCCCGCCGCGCGGCGGAGCGATCCGGCGCGGCGCGCGATACGGTCGGGAGCGTGCGACGAAGCGTGCGCGCTTGACTCGATTGACCCCCGGAGCTGTCCTTATCGCTCGTCATCGTTTCCGTTTTCGTCATGATCGGCGTCGCGCGTGCGCAGCATCTTCACGTCGAACGGCAGCTCGGCATCGACCTGCGCGAGCAACATCGGCCAGGCCTGCGCCAGCGACGCCGCGTCATACGCCGAATCGATCGGCTCGAAGGGATGCGCGAGCAATTGCATCAGCAGCCGGTCGTTATGGACGATGCGCTCGCCGACGTGCTCGCCGCGATACCAGACGGGCAGCGACCGCCCGGCAAAGGCGCGCTCCAACGCTTCGTCGAGCAGCGCTTTGCGCGCCGAGCGGACCGCGACGTCCCAGGCGAGCGCGAACATCGTGCGCCCACCGCGGTGGCGCAGCGCATAGGCCGATTGCTTCGACAGCCCGACATGCGCCGCGGCGTGGCTAACGCAGCCGTGCGTCGCGAGATGTTCGAGAAAGGCACGCTGCTTGTCGGTCGTCCAGCCGGTGGCGGAGACGTCGCGCCACACCATGTTGTTCGCGCGGCGACGGCGCTTCGGGGCGGGCTCCGGCGCGCGCGGGGCATGGGGCGCGGCCTCGGGCGCGCGCGCCGCCTCGGCACGCTGGAGCTTGCGGATCCGCGCCCTGATAGCGGCATGCGGATCGTGGCGGGTGCGCGGCTGGGGTGGCGCGTCGGGGGTTTGCGGGGGCGCGGGCTGATCGGCCGCGGACTCGCGCACGGGCGCGGCGTCGGATGGCGGCTGGGTCGAGTCTGACGGCATGAGTCGGTCCTCTCCATGGGTAGCGAGGATTCGGAACATATACAGAACAATGCGCTGTAGGACAGCCCCAACCGCGAGATTTTTTACGCCGCGCCGCCGAGGCTTTTGCGCAGCAGGCGACGAGCGCCCCCGCCGCGGCCCGGACGGCGGCGCGACAGCGCTGGCCGATGATCGGGGTTTGCCACAGCGGCAGACGGTGTGGTGCCGCAGCGCGGCTTTGCTGCGCCCCCCCCCTCCCCGCGGCGCGCAAGACTCGACGCCCCGCCTCGCCCGCGCTAGCCTTCCCCCTGATATCCGGGGGGAAATCACGATGAGTCCATTTGGTTTGGTGTTCACGCTGTTCGGCCTGGTGCTGGGCCTGGCGCTCGCCGCGGTGCTCAACGGCTTTTCGCGTGCGTTGAAATTGAAGCGCGGCGCGCGGCCGGTGCGGATCGGCTGGCTGACGCCGTTGCTCGGGCTGGTGGTGATGCTCGACCTGACGAGCTTCTGGCTGCTCGCCTTCGATGCGCGCGAGCAGATCAGCGCGAATTACGTGACGCTGCTCAGCGTGCTGGCGATGGTCGGCGTCTATTATCTCGCGGCGACGCTGATCTTTCCCGACACGCCCGAGGACTGGCCCGATTTCGACGAATGGTACGACAAGCAGAACCGGCTGGTGATCGGCGGGCTGCTCACCGCGAATGTGGCGAGCTGGGTCGGGGGCGTCGTGCTCGACACGCTCCATCCGCGGCCCGAGGTGGTGGAGCCGGTGGGGAACGGGCTGGTGGTGCTGGTGTATCTGGTGAGCGGGTTCGGGGTGCTGGGGCTGCTGATCACGCTGCTGCTTGTGAAGGGGCGGCGGGCGAATGCGGCGATGCTGGCGGGGGTTTGCGGGTTGTTGGTGGTGAGCGGGGTGATGGAGCCGTTTGTATAGCCGCGCGGCCGAGGGTTTAGCGACGCTAAACCCGAGCGCTCAAGCGCGAGTGGTCTTTCTTGGCTACAACAACTCTTTCAGACGCTCCACAGCTTTAACTAGACTTTCCGACCGTTGTGACGCTTGCTCCAGGCTCCATGTGGTCCTAACGAACTCGGATAGACGTGCATTGTAGCCGAGCCCTTGCACAGCGGCAGACCCCCTAGCGCGGACAAGATCATTTTTTATTTCGGACGGCGCTCTCTTGGCACGCTCCAGTAAATACTCTTTGGGGTTTTGAATTCCATCCGGGTTAGGGGCAATATTATTACCTCCCCGCCCCAAGAGTTCACGCATACCGTGATGATCCGCCAGCAGCCATGCCTCCATCTCTCGGACGGCTACACGAAATTTTAGATTGACGTTAATATTTAAATTTCCAAACCAGCTGTCAATTAGACTTTTGGCACAAAGCCTATTGTCTAAATCTGTTATAAGCAGAACTGGATGCCTGATGGCCATTTGATTAAAGCTTTGGCACTTCGCCTTGAGAGCCCGATCCGAAACTAAGTTGAGTGGTATCAGCGGGTTAGCTTGACGCCAGCCCAAGTCATTGATTCAGGG
>NZ_JASJVC010000102.1:0-9129 GCF_035019905.1 Sphingomonas sp. 10B4
CAGCCCTTGAGAACCTGGATATGGTTGCATGACTCAAACCAAATAGCCTCTAGGAAACCCGGGACGGTTCACTCCGCTGCCTATTGGTTGATGTGGAAGCTGCGCCAGGCGATCCCGGTTACCAGCGCGCTGCGAGCCGCCGAGTTCACGACGCTGCGGACCCGGCTGATCAAGGTCGCCGCCCGCGTCGTCGAAACCGCCAGTCGCGTCCGCATCGCCTTCGCCAGCGCCTGTCCCGATGCTGCGATCTTCCAAGCCGCCGCCGTCACTCTGCGCACAGCCAGCCCGTAACTGACGCGGCCGCGCCGCCAACCAACCCGCAACCCGCAAGCCCAAACAAAAGCGCAGCCACAGCGCCACCAACGCCCGCGTCAAAACCCCAAAGCCAGCGCACGAGACCCCGATCTTGGCCTTATCCGCCAAGCCTCACGAATAAGACGGGCTAGTCGCCTTGGATCTCGGGCAGCCGACTGATGCCGTGGCGTTGGAGACAGCGATGCAGGGACGATCGGGAGAATTGGGGGAGCGTCGGCAGTAGCGCTTAGAGGCAATTATCGAGCGGCAGCAACGCGCGTGAGTCTTGACATAAACAATACCGACATCTAAGCCAGACCGATAAACGCACAAGCGAGCGGTTATCGCCCATCCTGAATTATCAATGGGTTCGGTTCAAGGGCAGTTTTGGGGCACGACGCCAGTTACTCGGTAATTCGACCAGCCTTTCTCGTTCATGCATCGGAGGATCAAATGGCTTTCAAAACGCTTCTACTCGACAATCAGGATGGCATTACAACGATCACGTTCAACCGTCCGGCCAAGCGCAATGCGATGAGCCCGCGCCTCCATCTAGAGATGACAGCGGCGCTCGACGAGGTGCGCTACGATACAAATACCAGAGTAGTCGTAATCACCGGTGCTGGTGAATCTTTCTGCGCGGGAATGGATCTGAAAGAATACTTTGCGGACCTGAAAGAAAAGCCGGAGGAGTTCGCTCGCGTGGGCAGGCTCGCGACGGAGTGGCGCGGCCGCACCCTGCGGTATTTCCCGAAGCCCACGATCGCGATGGTCAATGGCTACTGTTTCGGCGGCGCGTTTTCCATTGTCGAGGGCTGCGATCTCGCCATTGCGGCCGAAGAGGCGACATTTGGCTTATCCGAAGTTAACTTCAAAGGTTTTCCGGGTGGCCCGGTGAGCAAATCGCTCGCCAATCTTTTACGTCCGCGCGATGCGCTGTGGTACGGCTTGCTGGGGCGTCCCTTCAACGGCAAGACAGCGGCCGAAATTGGCTTCGTCAATCTCGCCGTACCACTCGCGACGTTGCACGAGGAGACGATGGTAGTTGCGCGCGAACTCGCTAGCAAGGACCCGAATGCTCTCAGGGCAGCAAAGGACGCCTACCGCTTTTCCCTCGAAATGTCCTGGGAAGCCTCGATCGATTACGCTTTCGCTAAAGAGCAAGAACTGATCGTACGTCAGAAGGATGCATTCCGAAACGAAGGGATCGGCGATTTTCTCAAGGGTAAGTACAAGCCTGGGCTCGAAAGCCATGGCGGGTCGAACCAAGGCGCGTGATCGGCATGCTTCAGGGAATCCGCGTTATTGAACTGGGCACGGTCATCACCGCTCCTTACACAGGAATGATGCTCGGTGATCTCGGTGCCGACGTCATCAAGGTCGAGCGCCCGGAGGGCGATCCTTTTCGGGGTTCTCAGAGTGATGCATACGGCTCGACCTTCGTTGCCTATAACCGAAATAAACGAAGCGTTGTGCTTGATCTTACGATCGAGGCAGACCGAAATGCCTTGCTTGCACTAATCGATGAAACAGACGTCCTACTAGACAACTTCAGGCCGGGCGTTCTCGACCGGCTCGGGCTCGCGCCTGACGCACTTCGCCACCGCAACCCAAAGCTAATCCAATGCTCGATCACCGGTTTCGGCAGTACGGGCCCGTATCGTGATCGCCCGGCCTATGACGCTATCGGTCTGGCAGTAAGTGGCATTGGAAGTCTATTGGTCGATCCCGAGGCGCTCGAATCCATCGGCCCAACTATCTCGGACAACGTAACGGGGCTGCAGGCCTGCTGTGCAATTCTGGCGGCGCTGGTTGAGCGCGGTAAAACCGGTCGCGGCCGTAGACTCGAAGTGAATATGCTGGAGGCGACTATGGCCTTCGCCCCTGATGTCTTCACCGGGTTCACGCGCTCAGGCACCGTTCCCGACCGCCTGACCCGGGTCAAGAACTCTCAATCCTTTGCCTTTCGCTGCGCGGATAACACTCTTCTTACCATCCACCTCTCGACCCAGGAGAAATTCTGGAACGGACTCCTGAAAGCTCTCAACGCTCATGAGCTAGCAACGGATCCGCGCTTCGCTGGACACCGCAAACGCGCTGAGAACTATCTCTCGCTGCGCGACGAACTCTCCGCCCGCTTCTTGAATGGCCTACGAGTAGATTGGCTTCAGCGACTAACGGATGCTGACGTCCCCGCCGCGCCGATCTGGAACGTCGGCGAGGCGCTTAAGGACGTTCAGGTGGCGGCATTGGGCTCTGTCTGCGAAACCGAGCACCCGACCCGCGGAATAGTACGCAGCATCGCTTGTCCGATTTTGGTAGATGGCGAACGCCCGCGCAGACTAATGAGTGCTCCGCCGGCACTGGGCGAGCACACACAAGAAGTTCTGGATCGGCTGAAAGAAAAATCTCGCAAGGCGAGATAATAAGACAAATTAAAAAGGCGCGCTACGTTTCGGAGTGGATAATCGTTCATGTGCGAAGGGGAGAGGTTGTGACCAATAAAGTCATTGATATCAAGGCATTCATCGATGGGAATCGGATGGCGCCTTACCAGTGGCTTACGCTCAGTCTCTGCTTCATGGTTTCGCTGCTCGACGGTATTGATGCCGCCACGATGGGCTTCCTTGCGCCGTCGTTGATGAAGGAATGGGATATATCTCGCGTTGCATTTGGGTCGGTGCTGAGTGCCGCGCTTTTTGGTTTTGCGGTCGGCGCCCTTGCGGTTGGCCCATTAGCAGACCGCGTGGGCCGCCGCAAAGTTCTGCTTATATCGGTTCTTACGTTCGGTGTTTTCAACGTCAGTTGCGCATTCGCAGAAACATCTACCCAACTCTTTGTGCTTCGGCTTTTAACTGGAATCGGTCTCGGCGCCGCAATGCCAACCGCGGCGACACTATTATCAGAATACGCTCCAACCCGGATACGCGCCTTTCTCGTGACCGTCATGTTCGCTGGCTTCGCACTGGGTTCCGGCCTGTCCGGCTTCTTAGCCTCATTCCTGGTACCTAATTATGGGTGGAGGGGCGTATTGCTCGTAGGTGGCGCAATACCAGTTTTAATTACGCCTCTGTTGTTTTGGCTTCTTCCGGAGTCGGCCCGACTTCTCGCGGTTCAAGGGTACCCATCGGCCCAGATCGCCAAAGTACTGAACCGAGTGTGCGGCTCAAAGTTCAGCGCGGACATGACATTCGTCAACCTGGAGCCGGCCTTGGCAAAAGTTAAGATTCCGCTGCAGCTTTTGTTTCAAAAAGGGTATGGGCTGGGCAGTACGATGCTCTGGGTCAGCTGTTTCATGGGACTGCTGATCATTTATCTTATCACAGGCTGGCTCCCGACACTGATTACCGATGCTGGCTACTCAGTGCAAGAAGCTGCCTCCATAGCGGCGATGTTTCAAGTAGGCAGCACGGTAGGTGCGCTTACAGTTGGTCTGTTGATGGATAGGTTCGACAGCCATCGGGTGGTGTCATTAGCTTACGTCCTAGGGGGAGTCTGCATTTTCCTGCTTGGAACGATCATCATGAAGTCGGCATGGCTTACCGTTCAGGTTGGAATCGCCGGCTTCTTCATCGGCGGCGGACAAACCGGATTGAATGCGCTCGCGCCGGCTTTTTATCCAACGCAGTCTAGGGCGACGGGCGTGAGCTGGATGAATGGCATTGGTCGCGGCGGAGCGATTGCGGGCTCATTGATTGGCGGCTTGCTTTTATCGCTCGGCTGGCACTTCGGCGCGGTTTTCGCGGCGCTCGCGTTGCCGGCTGCTGTTGCGGCGGTGGCGGTGCTTATGAATCGCCGCGCGGCTCACAGCATCATGCAGGAAACAGATGCCGATGCGGCGAACGCCGTAACGCAGACTTCATTGGTAACAACACGATGATTCAGCCTGGTGAAGCGCGTCACATGGACAAGCGACGCAAACTCGGATGAAGCGGTGACCTTCTGACGGCGACGATTCCTGCCGAAACTCTCGGCTCTAGACGTTGCGGAGTAGTAGAAGGACGTTCGGAACCTCCAATCTTTCCGAGTGTCGAGCCGGTTTTGTTAGTACCTAACGTATCGAGGACAATCGCGAGATTGTCGTCAAATCGACGGCGCGGCTCGTATCTGTATTCGGTGGATCTAATGCGCCTTTGCGAAGTGTTATAGATAGGAGATCCCATGAACATCGCGATTCAACAGCACTACGATAATCTCCAGAGCGGCTTTCTAAAATCCCCGCGCCAGCTGCTCGTGGGTGGCCGGTGGGTCGATGCTCGTTCTGGGGCAACCTTCCCAGTCTACAATCCCGCCAACGCGTCAGTCATAGCGCATGTGGCCGACGCCGGACCCGACGACGTCGATCTCGCTGTAAAAGCGGCGCGTCATGCTTTCGAAGACGGGCCATGGAGCCGGATGTCACCAGCCGACCGCGCCAAACTGCTGTGGCGCTTGGGTGACGCGATCGAGGCGCATGCCGAAGAACTTGCATTAATCGAAACGCTCGACAATGGGAAACCAATTAAAGTAGCTCTCGCACTTGACATAGCAAGTTCAGCTGAGCGCTTTCGCTACTACGCCGGTTGGGCGACGAAAATGAATGGCGAACTCTGCCCGCCTGCGGCGCATGACGGCGGAAAGTTTCACGCCTTCACAACGAGGCAGCCCGTAGGCGTAGTTGGTCTAATCACTCCCTGGAATTTTCCGCTGTTGATGGCGGTGAGCAAGCTCGCTCCAGCACTCGCAGCCGGCTGCACGACCATCTTAAAGCCTGCCGAGCAGACGCCGCTCTCCTCCTTACGACTCGGCGAACTTATGCAGGAAGTCGGCTTTCCGGATGGCGTCGTCAATATACTCACGGGTTTTGGACAAACTGGGGCGGCGATCGTCGAGCACCCGGGTGTCGATAAAATATCGTTCACGGGTTCGACTGACGTGGGCCGCGCCATTGTGAAGGCATCGACCGGGAACATGAAGCGTGTGACTCTCGAGCTCGGAGGTAAATCTCCGGTTATCGTTTTTCCAGACGCGGATATGAACGTTGCTGTAGAAGGAGTCGCGCGCGGTATTTTCGCCAACACGGGTCAGGTTTGCCAAGCAGGGTCCCGCCTCTTCGCGCATGAAAAAGTGTTTGACCAACTTATCGAGGGCATCGCCGCCAAGGCAGGCAAGCTCAAGATCGGTCCGGGCATCGAATTCGACACCGAAATGGGCCCTGTTGTGTCGCAAGAGCAACTTGATCGTGTGGCCGGCTATCTCACAGCAGGCCTCGAGGCCGGCGCAAAGGCCGTTATCGGCGGTACAAAAATGAAGCGCGACGGATATTTCGTTGAGCCTACCATCTTTACCTCAAGCACGACTGACATGGCTGTTTGGCGCGAAGAGATTTTTGGGCCCGTGCTTTGCGCGACGTCCTTCTCCGACGCGGACCTCGACCACATTGCCGCGCAGGCAAACGACACCGAATATGGCTTGGCTGCTTACGTTTACACGCGCGATCTTTCGGTCGCGCACAAGATCGCAAAAAAGATCAAGGCGGGATCGATCCGCATCAACGGCGGTATGGTCGATTCAAATGTGCCGTTCGGAGGCTTCAAGCAATCAGGTTGGGGTCGAGAGAACGGACGCGAAGGCGCTGAGGCATTCACGGAGATCAAGTCCGTCATCATCTCGCTTTGAATAGCGTGGCTTAAAGCACCATGCGGTCAGAATATTAGGTGCGAAGTAAATAACTGAGTGTTAGCACGGGCGCGCGCATTAATTCGAGGAGATCACAATGTCTGAAAATGCAGCTGTTGAAAGTTCGGAACACGAGCGCGCGCGCATCGATGATGCGATTATTGCGAAGATGCCGAAGATGCGTGACCTTTATTACGACGGCGGTTGGCGGAAGCCCGGGGGCGGCTACGCTAGTACGTACAATCCCGCGACAGGGGCAGATCTCGGTCCCTGCGCCGAAGCTAATGCCCAGGATGTTGGAGCCGCCGTTAGTGCGGCCAAGCGAGCTTATCCCACCTGGCGGTCTATGAAGCCACTAATGCGTGCAGAAATACTTCGAAGAATCGCTCGCGTCCTTCGCGATAATGCTCAAGAGCTCGCTTTTATCGATGCTGCGAACTGCGGCAATCCAGTCAACGAAATGGTGAGGGACGTGATAGCCGCCGCGGCCCAGCTCGACTTTTTTGCGGGACTTGTCACCGAGATCAAAGGCGACACCCAAGCGCTCGATGCTGATTCGTTCAACATGACGTTCCGGGAGCCACTGGGTGTGTGCGCCAGGATCGTCGCTTACAATCACCCACTAATGTTCACCGCAGCAAAAATTGGTGCTCCGCTTGCAGCAGGCAACACCGTCGTCGTGAAGCCACCGCCGCAGTCACCGCTTTCGGCCTACCGTTTCATGGAACTGATTGACGGGATCGCGCCGAAAGGCGTCATCAATATGGTCACCGGCGGATTACCCTGCGGCGAAGCGCTAGTAGATCACCCAGACGTTCCCATGGTCACCCTAATCGGAAGCGTTCCTACCGGCCGTGCGATCGCGAGTGGAGCCAGCAGACGGTTGAAATCTGTTCTGCTTGAGCTAGGCGGCAAGAATGCGCTCATCGTTTATCCGGATGCCGACATTGCCCGCGCTATCGCTGGTGCGATTAAAGGCATGAACTTTACTTGGTGCGGACAGTCGTGCGGTTCAACGTCTCGGCTCTTTGTTCATAACTCCGTTTACGATCAAGTCGTTGAGGGCGTATTGGATGGAATCAAGCGCTTCAAGCCCGGTATTCCGACCGATCCGGCGACCACGATGGGGGCGATCATTTCGAAGGCGCAGCACGAAAAAGTCATCTCTTACATTGAGATCGGGCAAAACGAGGGAGCGAAGCTAGCCAGCGGCGGAAAGGCGCCGGACGACCCAATCTTAGCAAATGGCTTTTTCGTCGAACCTACCGTCTTCGTCGACGTAAAGTCAGACATGCGCATCGCTCGAGAGGAAATCTTTGGGCCGGTATTGTCCATTATTAAGTGGCATGACGAGGATGTGATGTTTGAGGAAGTAAATAGCTTGGAGTACGGCCTAACAGGTGCGATTTTTACGCGCAGTCTTGCGACCGCGCATCGCGCTGCACAGCGGGTTGAGGCGGGCACTGTTTGGATCAACCACTCAGCGGAGCACTTTCTTGGCTCGCCATTCGGCGGATACAAGCAATCCGGAGTAGGTCGCGAGGAGTGCATCGAAGAACTACTCGCCTTCACACAGATCAAGAACGTTCATGTCGCTTTATAGTCTTCGCGAGTTCGACTAAGATGCATCGAGCTTTTGCTGGCGGCCCCAGCCGCTGGCTTGCGTGGACTGGTAAATTGAAACTCGCTCTGAAGGCTGCTCGCAGCGTAGCAATAGGTGGCAAGCTGTTGTTCCGTCAGTCGATTGTCGGAGGATCGCCGACAATCGCGTGGTGCGCCCACCAGTGGAGAGGTATCCGCTCCAGCACCCCGGCTGCGGCGAGCGGCTCAATTTGACCTTGCCCCTGCCTAACGTCTCCCTTGGCTGATAGGAACCGATCAGCGAAGGGGTATCAGGATGAAGGACGGAGTGAGGGCGCGCTATACGCTTGAGTTCAAGCGGGAAGCGGTGCGGCTTGTGCATGGCGGCGAGAAGGTTGGGACAGTAGCCCGGACGTTGGGCGTGTCAGGTCAGTCGCTGGATAACTGGGTCAAGGCGGAGGCGGCCGGTCGGCTGAGCGATGTCCGTGGCAAAGCCGTGATGGCTGAACAGATGGAGATCGCCCGGCTGAAGGCCGAGCTGTCGCGGGTGCGTATGGAGCGCGACATCCTAAAAAAAGCGACGGTATACTTCGCGAAGGAGTCGCGGTGAGGTATGCCTTTATCGAGCGACATCGTTGCACCTGGCCGATCGTGGTCCAGTGCCGTGTCTTGCAGGTCAGCGCCAGCGGCTATCATCAGCACCGATCACGGCAGGCTGCGGAGGTCGGCCCGAACCAGCCCCACCGTCGGCTCTACGAAGACGGCCTTGATGGTGCACATCAAGGCCATCTTCGTAGAGATGAAGGGTGCCTATGGCTGGCCAAGGATCTGGCGTGAGCTTGCCGCACGCGGCATCCGGGCGGGCAAGGATCGTGTACGCAAAATAATGAAGGCCTGCGGCCTGCGTGCCCGTGGCAAGCGCCGGTTCAAGGCGACCACGAACAGCGCGCATGATTTGCCGGTTTCCCCGAACCTGCTGGCGCGCAACTTCGCTGCGGATGCGCCGAACAGGGTTTGGACAGGTGACATCACCTACATCTGGACCGAGGAGGGCTGGCTCTACCTTGCCGTTGTGATCGATCTGTTTAACCGGCAGGTGGTCGGCTTTGCGATGGGCCAGCGCATGACGCGAGCGCTGGTAATCGATGCGCTACGCATGGCCTGGTTCCGTCGCCAGCCGGCCGCAGGCCTCATCTTCCACTCGGATCGCGGTAGCCAATATGCCAGCAAGGACTTTGCCAAGCTGTTGGCGAACTTCACCATGAAAGGGCTTTGTTGCAAAACTGACGCCGGGGGAATTCCCGTAGGGAATCGAGCGGGATAGATGGGCGTGATGCCCAAACCTGTTGCACCTCTATATCGCACGACGAACTGGCCTGAGTATAATGCGGCGCTGAAGCGGCGTGGGTCGCTGGAAATATGGTTTGATCCCGAGATGCACTGGCTCTCGAAACCGTGTGGTCGCCCTGGTCGCCCGATGCGGTTTTCGGACAGTGCGATTGAGCTGTGCCTGACGCTGAGTAATTACCCACCCCCTACCGGCTATAAGGCAGAGACGGCACCGAGGATGGTCTGGAATGGACTGCCTCCTGCGAG
>NZ_JASJVC010000103.1:0-9072 GCF_035019905.1 Sphingomonas sp. 10B4
CGGTGACCGTCCGCCTCTCATAACATCTTCAAGTAAAAGCGCGTTTATGCTCTCGCGACGTTATGCAACAAAGCCGTGTTGGGCCGTCGGTAGATCGCCTCGATCGCCATCTTCTTCATCAACGTTGAGACGTGCAGCCGGCCGACCTTGACCCCTTCGCCGGCAAGCAGATCGCGCAACATCCGGCTGCCCGCGAACGGGAAGTCCATGTGCAGCTCGTCAATCCGCCGCATGATCGCGAGGTCGGCAGCCGAGGTCGGCCTGGGCAGATAATAGACGCTGTCACGGCTGATCCCCAGCTTCCGCGCTTGCCGTGTCACCGGCAACGCGTGCGAACGGTCGATCATCGTTTTGCGCTCGGCAACAGTCCCGCCTTGCCGAGCGCCCCGGATAAAAAATCGTTCACCAGCGTCAACTCGCCGATCTTGGCGTGTAATGTCTTTACGTCGATCGCCGGCTCGCTATGGCTGTCCGACCCGAAAACCCCCGCCGCACTCTCCAGCAACTGGCCGCGCCACGTCGTGATCTGGTTCGGGTGCACGTCAAACTGATGCGCTAGCTCGGCCAGCGTCTTCTCGCCCTTTACCGCAGCTAAGGCCACCTTCGCCTTGAATGCCGGGCTGTGGTTCCGGCGTGTTCGCTTCGTCATACGATCTCCTGTTCGGCAGCCAAGCTGGCCGCGTTCAGGCAGAAACTCCACTTTGCAGCCTGTCCAGATTTACCGAGCCACCTCTCGGCCGAGTGGTTCGGAACGCTGCGACATCTCATCAGGCACTCTGTTTGCTGTCGTCGCTCCCAACCCGTGAACGGTCGCCTCGATTAACCCTGCCGAAATTTGGTCGGCGTCACGCCAAGCAGACGGGTGAAGAAGCGGCTGAAATAAGCTGCGTCATCGAATCCTAGCCCATAGCCAATCTCCGCGATGCTCATGGGGGTGTACATCAGGCAGCGCTTCGCTTCGGCGGCGATCCGGTCGTGCAGGACGGCGAGCGGGGAAAGGCCGATCGTGTCCTTGCACGCATTGCGCAGCTGGCCGGTAGTTACCCCGAGCTGTCCGGCAAGCGCTTCGATATCTGGCTGTGCGCGGTAGCAGGACTCGACCAGCTCCAGGAAGCGATCAACCAGTCCCGCCCGCGCCGACGGCGCGCCGGCCTGCGCGGTGGGGCGATCCCGCAGCATGACAAGCACGATTTGAAGCAGCTGGATTTCGGCCGCGATGCTGCCACCCTTCCGCTTCTCGAGCAGCTCGCCATTCAACGCGTCCAGGTGTCGGGTGATCTCGTAATGTGCGTCGCTGGACAGTGGGAATGCTCCGGCACTTTCTAGCACCGACCGAAGATCGGGTGCGCGCACCAGAAGTTCTCCAAGATAGTTGTTCTCGATCGTGACGACGTGTCCAGCCGCCGGCTGCCCATACCGGAAGCCATGAATCCTGAACGGAGGAACGACCAGTACGCTGGGACTCGCGAAGTGCAACGTGTCGCCATCCAGCGTCATCTCCCCCGCGCCACCCGCGACGAAAACGAGCTGTGTGAACTTGGGATGGGTATGCGGCTCGATGCGCCAGTCGAGCGTGCTGGCGCGCTGGTCCAGCGGCTCGACGTTAACGAACCAGTCGCGGCTCGCCGAAGCGTCGCCGTACAAGGAATACCGCGGCACGCGAACGCCAGTATCACTCAACGCCAGGCGTTGGGACACGGTTTCGCTCGAAATGTGCAAGCGATTGTCAGTTTTTGCCATCGCTCTGGCCTACGCCGATCTGCATACCTGCGCAATCAGAGACCGGCATGATCGCCGGCGAGGGAGGAAGAATGAAAAAGGCTCTTCAGCAAACTTGCGCAGTCATGGCCTTGGTGGCCGGCATTCTTGCAGCAGGTCCGACATTAGCTCAGACCGCACCGCCTGCACTGCCAGACGGCTCGCCGGCGCAACCTGAGCCACAGCAGCCTGCGGGCGATGGCCGGACGACCGTCACCACCACCGCCGCACCCGCTACGGATGCACCGTCTGATTCGCAGGACATCATCGTCACCGCTCTTCGCCGCTCCGAAAGTGTTCTGCGGGTCCCTGCGACGATAGCGGTGATCAGCGGCGGCGACCTCAAGACCGTCGGCGTCAACACGGTCAGCGATCTCCAGAACCTCGTTCCCGGCGTCAGCATCGGTAAGGGAGGTTTCGGCACCAACATCAGCATCCGCGGTGTCACTTCGACCGATCAGACGAGCAAGGGTGAGCTCGGCATCGCTTTCAACATCGACGGAGCGTTCATCGGGCGCGGCCAGGAACAGGGCGTTGCCTTCTTCGATCTGGAACGCGTGGAAGTCCTGAAGGGCCCGCAGGGCACTTTGTATGGGCGCAGTTCGACCGGGGGCGCGATCAACGTCATCACCAAGAAGCCCGAGTTCGATCGTGTGTCGGGTTACGGGCGTGTCGAATTCGGAAATTATGACACCAAGCGTGTCGAAGCGGCGATCAACCTGCCGGTGACGGACACCTTCGCGGTACGCCTTGCCGGCAACGTCAACGATCGCGATGGGTATTTGAAGCCGTACGATGTGTCGGTAGTCGGATCAGGCACCGCAAACGGCAGCAGCGGGCCAACGACCGCGAACCTGAGCCGTGCGAACCTGCCGGCGAAAAACGATCAGAAGGATCGTACCGGCCGCGCATCGTTCCTCTTCAAGCCTACCGACGATGTGACGGCGTCGGTGGTGGCGACTGTCGGTCATATCGGGGGCGTGGGGATCGGCTCGGCGACGCTCGACAACCTTAAGGCGGGCGGCTCGACGGCATCCCGGATCGTTCCAAACTACGTTCCATCGTTTGTCGATCAGAACTTCGTGAACGTGAACGGTCAGCTAAACTGGCGATTGGGCGGCGTGCAGGTCGACCTGCTGGGCAATCAGCAGCACTTCAGCGATCACAGCCAGATTACCGCCAATACCAATCCCTTCAATACCGGAAATGCGACCGCGCCGGGGAAATTTGCGCTCGACGATTATCGCGGGAAGTTCAACACGACGCAATTCGAGGGGCGCGTGTCCAATGTGAACTCAGGCTTTTTCGAGTATGTTGCCGGGGCGAACTATTACAAGGAAAAGATTCGCGAGAGCGATCACAACTGGATTGCTCCGCTTTCGGCGAACGGCGGCTTGAGCCCGACATCGAGTTGGATCAATAACATCGACCCGGTAAACAGGACTGAGCACGAGTCCTCCGGAGTCTTCGCGCAAGTCACGTTGCATCCCACCGAGAAGCTGGGGATCGTGGGCGGCCTGCGCTACACGCAAAATCGTACCACCCGAGTAGGCACGTTTGCGGTCGGGGCCGTGGCAGGATGTACCTATCCCAACGACTGCATCGGCGGCCCGAACAATGGAAACGAGAAGGACCACAAGCTCACTTATCGGGTCGGGCTCAACTATCAGGCCACGTCGACCGACTTGTTCTATGCATCGGTCGCCACGGGCTTCAAGGCGGGCGGCTTTAACGACTTCGACCCGGGCACGGGGGCAGCGGCAGCCTATGGTCCTGAGCAGCTTACCGCTTACGAGATCGGCTACAAGGGCCGACCGTTGTCCCACGTGACGGTATCCACATCGGCGTATTACTATGATTATTCCAAGAACCAGATCAACGGCCTGACGTTGTTTCCGACCGCAACAGGTATTGTCGGCGTTCTGTTTACGCAGCTTGCCCCCGTCGAGATCTACGGAGCCGAAGGACAGATCCAGTATCAGCCCGCGCGTAATACCAACTTCAATGTCGCTGTTGCCTATCAGCACAGCCGGATCATTCAGCTCCAGACGGGTTTTCTGGGGTACCTGACGGGAAAGTTTGCCGATTTCAGCGGCTACTCACTTCCAAACACTCCGAGTTTCGTGGCGAACCTTTCGGCGACACAGGCGATTGATCTCGCAAACGGCGCACAAGTCCGCTTGCGCGGAGCGACAAAGATTAGCTCGAGTTACTATCTTACCGACTATGCAAACGCCGTCCGGTTCCGTCAGGGCGGCTTCACACGGAGCGACATTAGCGTGACCTATGCCACCCCCGGTGACCGCTACACCGTCCAGCTCTTCGCCGAGAACCTCGAGAACAAATTGCAGGGCACGTCGGGTCCCAATGGCTACAACGGCACCTACGGCGGGTTCACCGGAGGAGTGGCATCGGGCGAGGCAAACGGGACCGCGTTTCCGCTGCAGTCGGTGAACTTCGGCGTCTCCACACCGCGCTTTTACGGTATCCGTCTGGCCGCCAAGTTCTGACTTGCCGGTATGCGGTCCGTCGAGGAGGCGGGTCGAACGTCACGACGGACCGCGTCGGCAACGGCACAACTCAAGCCGAAAGACCAAAGACATGGCTCGCATCATCGGTGGCATCGGAACGTCGCACACACCGACCATCGGGTTCGCGCTCGACGCCGGCAAGCAGGGGGATCCCGCCTGGGCACCGATCTTTGCTGCCTATGCGCCGCTGAAAGCCTGGCTCGACGAGAAAAAGCCGGACGTAGCGTTCGTCATCTTCAACGACCACGTCACGTCGTTTTTCTTCGATCACTATTCGGCGTTCGCGCTCGGCGTGGGTGCCGAGTTCGAGGTTGCGGACGAGGGGGGCGGGCCGCGCACGCTGCCCACCATTGCGGGACATCCGGCGTTGGCTCGCCACATCGCCGAACAGCTCGTCGCGGACGAGTTCGACATGTCGTTGTTCCAGCGTCGCCCCCTCGACCACGGCTGTTTTTCCCCGCTCAGCCTTCTGTACGATCACGCCGAGGGTTGGCCCGTGGCGATGATCCCGCTGGCTGTCGGCGTCCTGCAGAACCCTGTTCCGACGGCGCGTCGCTGCTGGAAGTTGGGCCAGGCACTGCGCCGGGCGATCGAGAGCTATCCCGAGGACCTCTCGGTCGCTATCATCGCTACCGGCGGACTGTCGCACCAGGTGCATGGAGCCCGCGCCGGCTTCAACGATCCAGTGTGGGACCATCAATTTCTGGATCTTATCGTCAACGACCCGGAGACGCTGGCGCAGATGAGCCAAGCCGAACTGGCGATGCGGGGCGGATGGGAAAGTTCGGAAGTGGTGATGTGGCTCGTCATGCGCGGGGCCCTTGCCGCGCGGCCCGAGGTGCTGTCCCGCAATTATTACCTACCCTCGATGACCGGCATCGCGACGCTGCTGCTCGAGAACCGGGCCAGCGTCGCAGGCCTGAAGCCGATGGCGCAGCTCGATACCGCGACACTCTCGCTTCCCGCGAGCCAGCCGTTCACGCTGGATGTCAGCGTCGCGAACTACGACCTCAACCGATTCCTCCAGAAAATGGTCGAGCCACGGCACCGCGAGGCATTCCTCGCCGACGAAGAGGGTGCGCTCGCCGCCTCCGGACTGGCATCGGGTGACCAGAATCTGATTCGGCGGCGCGACTGGACGGGGCTTATCGAGCGGGGGGCAATCTTCTTCGGATTGGAGAAGCTGGCCGCTGTGCTCGGCCTACCAAACGCCACGGTCTACGCCGGTATGCGCGGCGAGACTCTGGCGGAATTCCAGGCAAGCCGGAACGCCCCGGGTGCGCTGTATTCGGTCGGCAGCAGCCTCAAGCAGGATCGACCAGCGGAGTGACGATGTCCGCAGCGAGTGTCGATCCGCGAGAGTTGATCGCACGCGAGCCGATGCATGTCCGACAGGTCCTCGCGATCGGCATCGCCACCGCGCTGAATGCGCTCGACGGCTTCGACGTGCTGTCGATCAGCTTCGCTTCGCCGGGGATCGCGAGGGACTGGGGGATCGACCGCGCCGCGCTTGGCCTGGTGCTGTCGATGGAATTGTTCGGCATGGGCATCGGCGCCTTGTTCCTCGGCTCGATGGCCGACCGGATCGGGCGTCGGCCGACGATCCTCACCAGCCTCGTCGTGATGGCCATCGGCATGGGGCTCGCTTCCACCGCAAACAGTGTCTTCGTGCTGTCGATCTACCGCCTGTTCACGGGTCTGGGAATCGGCGGCATGCTCGCGGCGACGAACGCCATCGTCGCCGAATGCTCCAACGCGCGGCGGCGCAACCTGTCGGTCGCGATCATGACCGGCGGCTATCCGATGGGCGCGGTGATCGGTGGATCGTTGGCGGGCTGGCTGCTCGCCGCAACCGGACGCTGGCAATCCGTGTTCCAGTTCGGCGCGCTGGTGACGCTGTTGTTCATTCCTCTGGTCCTCTGGCTGGTGCCGGAGACGATCGCTTTCCTTTGCCACCGGCGCCCGGCGCACGCGCTGGAGAGGATCAATCGAACCCTGGTTCTTCAACGCCGGTCGCCCCTGACGGATCTGCCTGCACGAGACGAAGTCAGGGTCGGGTCGAGCCTGATGCAGCTGTTCGCGCCGGGCATGGCCGCAGTTACGCTACTTCTGACACTGTCGTACTTCGCTCACATGATGACCTTCTACTTTCTGGTGAAGTGGATTCCGAAGATCGTGACAGACATGGGCTTCGCGCCGGCTTTGGCGGGAGGGGTATTGGTCTGGGCCAATGTCGGTGGAGCGACCGGCGCTGTCACCATGAGCCTGCTTACTCAGCGCGTCGGGGTCCGCCCATTGGTGGTCGGCGCGATGCTCTGCGGCGCGGTGGCGGTGGCGCTGTTCGGCCAGGGATTTTCCACGCTATACAGCCTGTCGATCGTCGCCTGCGTAGCTGGTTTCTTTACTAACGGCGCCACTGCCGGACTCTATGCGGTGCTGGCGCAGTCCTTTTCTGCGTCGCTTAGGGGCAGCGGCACCGGCTTCGTCATCGGCATCGGCCGGGCTGGTGCAGCCTCCGGGCCTATTGCGGCCGGACTATTGTTCGCCGCAGGATGGGGGCTCTCCGGGGTCTCTATTGCGCTTGCCGGGGGAACGGCACTGGGCGGGATCGTGCTCGCGCTCGTGCGTTATCGCGAAAACTCCGTCGCCTGATCCCGGCCAGCATAGTGCACTTCGTCACCGGCAAGAACATAAATGAAGAGGGAGACACGCAGATGACGGCAAGACTCATTGCGCCGGGCCGGGTTGCAGCAGCGGCGCTGCTCGTCGTCTTGGCGGCGGCCCTTGCCATCGTGACCGGGCCTGCCAACGGTCGCACCGCACGAGAGACGAGGGCGATCGCCGGCACGACACCCCCCGTGCTCGCCATCGTACTGCCAGCAACCAACTGCGCCGATCTCGCGCGCGTCGATCTTGCCGCGATCGGCGGCGCGGGCAGCAAGATCTCCAGCGCTGTTGAGGGAACCGGCGCGCAGCCGGGCACCGTCTGCATCGTCGAGGGCACGCTGGCTCCGACGATCGAGTTCCGCGTCGAACTGCCAGTCAGGGGCTGGACGCAGCGTTATCTCCAGACCGGGTGCGGCGGGCTCTGCGGCAATCTGCGTATCGACGTGGGCGCGGCCGACGGCTGCCCGATCGTGCAGGCGACAGGTTTCGTCGTCGCTTCGACCGACATGGGCCATTCTGGCATGAGCGCCGAGTGGACGCGCGATCCGCAAAAGGCCGCCGACTTCGCTTATCGAGGCGTAGACCTTACCGCAGTGGCCGCCAAAGCGCTCATCAGAGCGTATTATGGTCGATCGCAGCGCTTTTCTTACTTTTCCGGCTGCTCGGACGGCGGTCGCGAAGGTTTGATCGAGGCGCAGCGTTTTCCGCAGGAGTTTGACGGCATTGTCGCTGGCGCGCCGGCGATGAATTTTCAGGTGCAAAACAGCCTGTACCACGGCTGGCAAGCACGGTCGAACACAGGCACCGACACAAAACCCATCCTTGTTGCGGGTCGGCTCGCGATCCTGCACCGGGCGGTGCTGGCGGCATGCGATCGCCTCGACGGCCAGCAGGACGGCCTGATCTCCGCGCCGGGGCAGTGCCACTTCGATCCGGCGACCACGGTCTGTCGCGCCGGGCAGGATACGACCGACTGCCTGACGGCTGCGGAGGCGGCGGTCGCCCGCAAATTCTATGATGGACCGCACGATCCCGGGAGTGGCGTGCGCCTGACGCAGGGTGGTCCGCAATACGGTTCAGAACTCGCCTGGGCCGACGTCTATGTTCCGCAATCCACGAACCAGCCAATTTTCAGCTCGATGATCGTGAACTCGTCGAGCGGCCTTATTTTTCCGGGCGGGACGCTTGCCACAGCGGACACGCTGACGTTTGACCAGGCCACCTTCGATCGATTGCGCAAACGCCATCCGCTGTTCGACGCAACGAACCCTGACCTGTCCGGGTTCGAAGCACGCGGCGGAAAACTGATTCTCTTCCACGGCTGGAGCGACCCGCACATCTCGCCGATCAACACCATTGCCTATCACGAGGCGGTGCGTCGCCGGATGCGCGGGAAGGCCGACGGCTTCGAGCGCCTCTACCTCATGCCGGGCATGTATCATTGCTCGGGCGGCGAAGGCCCTGCCGAGTTCGACCTGCTAAGTGCCGTGATCGCTTGGGTCGAGACCGGCCGTGCGCCCAACGCGATCCAGACCCGCACGCAGCCCGCCGGACAGCGCAGCAAGTTTGGGCTTGCCGCCAACACGCGCGCCAGCAAGCCAGGCACGAACAAGGACAAGACGCCTTCTGCGGCTATCATTACGGACTCCGGCCCTGCGATCGTTCAGCGGAGCCGCCCGGTGTATCCGTATCCCTACGTCGCGGCCTACATCGGTTCCGGCGATGCAAATATGGCATCGAACTGGATCCGAGGTAAGGCCCTGCCCGTCGAAGTCCCGGCCTGGGCCGGCGCTGATTTCTACAAGCCCTATGCAGGCGTTATACGGTGACTCGTGACAGCCGGTCATGTCAGCAGCCGGATGCCGGCGCCGAACAGGATGACGAGTATGATGTCCAGCAAGGTCGGCAGCACGCTCCGCCAAGAGCTGAAGCTGAGTTTGCGCACTAGGGTTCACTGCACGAAAGTGAGTTTTACGTACGCTAGGGGCGAACGAAATGCGAACGGCGGCGATTGTGGACGTTTCTCGGGCCGCCTTTTTAGATATAGCCTGACTCATTGAGGAGCCGGAAAAGAGGTTGCGTTGTGGTCCGGAAGCGATTCATGTTCCAACATGAT
>NZ_JASJVC010000104.1:0-8626 GCF_035019905.1 Sphingomonas sp. 10B4
AGATGTGTATAAGAGACAGGTCTGCGTTCACTGCAGCGGGGTTATACGCCTAAAAAACCGGCTCCTCGCCCGGCTTCTCGGGCACGTGAATCCCGCACTCGACCTTCTCCCACCCGCGCCAGCGGCCCGAGCGCGGGTCTTCGCCGGGAAGCACCTTGCTCGTGCACGGCGCACAGCCGATCGAGGGATAGCCGTCGGCTTCGAGCGGGTGGCGCGGCAGCTTGTGCTCTTCGAAATAGGCGTCGAGCTTGGCCTTGTCCCACGCCGCGAGCGGGTTGAGCTTCAGCCGGCCCTCATCCTCCTCGAAGCGCGGCATCGCCTCGCGCGTGCCCGCCTGGAAGCCCTTGCGGCCCGAGATCCACGCGTCGAACGGCGCCAAAGCCCGCCGCAGCGGCTCGACCTTGCGCAGGTCGCAGCAACCATCGGGGTCGTAATTACAGCGCAAGCCCGTCGCATCCTTCGCCGCGAGCAGCCGCGGATCGGGGCGAAACACGCGCAGGTCGGTGAAGCCGAGCGTCTCGGAAAGTTCGTCGCGATACGCGAGCGTCGCACCGAAAATCTTTTGCGTGTTGAGGAAGATGACCGGAATGTCCTTGTCGACCTGCGAGATCAAGTGGAGCAGGACCGCGCTCTCCGCGCCGAACGACGAGACCGCCGCGACGCGCCCCTTGAGCTCTCCCGTCAGCAGCTCGCCCAGCATATCGCGCGTGTCGACGCCGGCGAAGCGCGCTTCCATCGCCGCGGCATCGGCGGGGGAGAAGGGCGCGACGTCGATCAGGTCGAGCTTGCGCAGCGCGTTACCCATGCCGCCGCGCCCAGATCGGCACGCGGCTGTCGGCGGCCTTCTGATAGACGTTCTCGTAGCGCTTGAGCGAAGCCTCGAGCGTTGCCGGGTCGATTTCCGATTCGGGCGCTAAGCTGTCGAAGCCGCAACGTTGCATCAGCGGCATCTGGTCGACCAGCACATCGCCCTGCGCGCGCAGTTCGCCGGTGTAGCCCGCCTCGCGCAAAATCCGCGCCGACGAATAGCCCCGCCCGTCGCGGAAGCTCGGGAAGCTCACCTCGATCAGCGCGATCCGGTCGAGATAGGGCAGCAGCGCGCGCGCATCGTCGCCCGCCTCGAGCCGCACCGCGGTCGCGTTGGTCTGCGAGTCGAGAAACGCGTCGAGCGTCACTGCGGGTTCGTCGTGCTGGTTCTCAACCATAAAGCGCTTCCTTGAACGGCTCCATGCCGATGCGGCGATAGGTATCGAGGAAGCGTTCGCCGCCCTCGCGCTGCGCCAGATAGACGGTGGTGACCTTTTCGACCGCGTCGACCACGCCGTCCTCGTCGAACCCCGGGCCGGTGATCTTGGCGAGGCTCACGTCCTCGGCGCCCGATCCGCCGAGCGAGAGCTGGTAATTTTCGACGCCCTTCTTGTCGACGCCGAGAATGCCGATGTGCCCGGCATGGTGATGCCCGCAGGCATTGATGCAGCCGCTGATCTTGACCTTCAACTCGCCGATGTCGCGCTGGCGGGCGGGATCCGCAAAGCGCTCGGTGATCTTCTGCGCGAGCGGGATCGAGCGCGCATTGGCGAGGCTGCAATAATCGAGGCCGGGGCAGGCGATGATGTCGCTGATCAGGTCGAGATTGGCGGGCGCGAGGCCGGCCGCGTCGAGCTGCTGCCAGATCGTGTAGAGATCGGCCTTGCGGACGTGCGGCAGGACGATGTTCTGCGCATGCGTCACGCGCAGTTCGTCGAAACTATAGCGCTCGGCAAGATCGGCCATGAGGTCGATCTGCTCGGCGGTCGCGTCGCCGGGGATGCCGCCGGTCGGCTTGAGGCTGATCGTGACGATCGCATAGCCCGGCTGCTTGTGCGCGGCGGTGTTCTGGTCGACCCAGACCGCGAAATCGGGGTCGCTGCGGTCGATCGCGTCCGCTGCATCCGCTTCGTACGCGGGGGGTGCGAAGAACGCGGTAATCCGGTCGAACTCGGCCTTGGGCGGATCGAGCCCGAGCGCCTTGACCGCGATGAACTCCTCCTCGACCTGGCGGCGATAGTCTTCGGGGCCGATCTCGTGGAGCAGGATCTTGATCCGCGCCTTGTAGATATTGTCGCGCCGACCGTAGCGATTGTAGACGCGCAGGCACGCCTCGAGATAGCTCAGCAGATCGTCGCTACCGACGAAATCGCGGATCTCATGGCTGATCATCGGCGTACGGCCCATGCCGCCACCGACGAAGATCTTGCCGCCGAGCTCGCCGTCACGGCGCACCATCTGGATGCCGATGTCGTGCAGCCGCATCGCCGCGCGATCCTCGTCGGCGCCGATCACCGCGATCTTGAACTTGCGCGGCAGATAGGTGAATTCGGGGTGGAAGGTGCTCCACTGGCGCAACAGCTCGGCCCACACGCGCGGATCGGTCACCTCGTCGGCGGCGGCGCCGGCGTACTGGTCCGACGAGATGTTGCGGATGCAATTGCCCGAGGTCTGGATCGCATGCATCTCGACCGTCGCGAGTTCGGCGAGGATGTCGGGCGCGTCCTCGAGCTTGATCCAGTTGAACTGGAGGTTCTGCCGTGTCGTGAAATGGCCATAGCCGCGATCGTATTTGCGCGCGACATGGGCTAGCATGTGCATCTGGCGGCTGTCGAGCGTGCCGTACGGGATCGCGACGCGCAGCATATAGGCGTGAAGCTGCAGATAGAGTCCGTTCATCAGCCGGAGCGGCTTGAACTGGTCCTCGGTGATCTGGCCCGCAAGGCGGCGCTTCACCTGGTCGCGGAACTCCTCGACGCGGGTGTCGACCATCTGCTGGTCGTATTGGTCGTATTTGTACATCTCAGATTACCCAGCTTCCAGCCATCGGATCGGCCGGCTTCAACGTCAGATCGGCGCGCACCGTAGGACCGAGCGCGCGGATGCGGTCCTTGATGTGCGCGGGGCGGGGGCCGTCGGCGGTGAGCGTCGCGTCGATCACATAGGGGACGTTGACGCGGCGCGCGCCCTGCTCGGCATGCGCGATGCTCTCGCCCTGGTCGGCGACGTCGCACGCATCCTCGATATGGCGCGACCAGCCCGAGCCGGTCCACCACACCACGTCGCCTGTCGGCAAATCATTCCCGGTCAACACTCTCACGCAACGGACTCCGCAATCTTGGCCCAGGCGCCGAGCTTATCCTCGGCGTCGGACAATTCGACGACTTCGCCGACGACGATGATCGCCGGGCTCGCCACTGTCTCGCGCGCGACCATCTGGCCGAGATCGGCGAGCAACGTCCGGATCGCGCGCGCGCCGCTGAGCGTCCCGCGCTCGAGCACCGCGACGGGCATTTCGGGGGCAACGCCATCGCGCATCAATTTGTCGGCGATGTCGTCGGCAGTGGCGACGCCCATGTAGATGACGAGCGTACGGCCCTTGCCGGCGAGCCCAGACCAGTCCTGGTCGGACAGCCCCTTGCACTGGCCCGCGACGAAGCTGACCGCGCTTGCATGGTTGCGATGGGTGAGCGGCAGCATCGCCTCAGCCGCGCAGCCGAGTGCCGCCGAGACGCCGGGGATCACCTCGACCGGCAGGCCGGCGGCGCGCACCGCTTCGACTTCCTCGCCGCCGCGCCCGAAGATAAACGAGTCGCCGCCCTTCAGGCGCACGACGACCGCGCCGGCCTTCGCCTGCGCGACGATCAGCGCGTTGATCGCCTCTTGCGGCAGCGTGTGGCGCGCGCGCCGCTTGGCGACCGAGATGCGCTGCGCGCTGGCGGGCGCGAGGTCGAGCACGCGCGGATCGATCAGCCCGTCATGCACCACGACATCGGCTTGGCCGAGTGCGGCAACCGCGCGGACGGTCAGCAAACCGGGGTCGCCGGGACCGGCGCCAACCAGGATAACGCGCCCGCGCGCGGTAGGATCGAGCAATATGGCCATCGTTGTCAGATGGGCTGGACCAGCGCGCGCTTCAATTCAAGCTTGCTTGGGGGCGGGGTAGCCAAACTTTTGCCGACCTCTCCGCTGGGGGATCACGCTTTGTCGTGCAACTCCTTGACGCGCCGCGCGAGTTTGGCGGCTTCGTCGATCAGCATCGCGGCGACTTCGGGCTCGCGTTCGCGAATCGCGATGGCCAGGCAGTTGTCCGACTCGAGTTTCAGTTTGCGCGCGCGGGGAGTGGGGCCATCGGCCACTTTGTCGTGTTTCACGCCAGGCCCAAAGCATTGGAACGCCTACGGTTCCACGGCTTTGCGACCAAAGGTGCCGCTCAGGCCAGCAACGCCCCGATTTCCGCGGCGAAGCGTTCGAACAGCGCCGCGATGGCCGGAGTGCCGATCGATCGGGGCTGCGGATCGATCGCGCACAGCGTCCCGAAGAATGTGCCGTCGGGCAGGCGAATCGGAAAGGAGATGTAGCTCTCGAACCCGTAGAGCATCGGCGTCGGATGCGTCCGCCAGTCGGGATTGCCCGACACCGTGTCGATGATGACGGCGCGCCCGCTTCCCCGGATCTCGTCGCAGATCGTGGTCTTCAGCGCGAGTTCCTCGCCCGCTTCGAGCCCGAACTCGATCCGGTCGACGACTTGGCAGGCGATCCACTGAGTATCGGTGACGCGCGCGACGGCGGCGAAGCCCATCGTGGTGATGTCGCAAATCCGCTCCAGCATCGCCGTGACCGCGGGATCCGCGCGCAACCGTTCGACGCGGAATGCGTCTTCACCCATCGCGTAACCCCACCCCGATGCTCGCGCGCGCCTGATCGGCTTCGCTCGATACCACAGGGTAGGCGCAATAGTCCGCCGCATAATAGGCACTCGGACGGTGGTTGCCCGACCAGCCGATGCCGCCAAACGGCGCCTTGGACGAGGCGCCGTTGGTCGGCTTGTTCCAGTTGACGATCCCGGCGCGCGCATTCGCCCAGAACTGGTCGTACAGCGCCGGATCCTGGCTGAGCAGCGACGCCGACAGGCCATAGCGCGTGTTGTTCGCCTCGGTGATCGCATCTTCGAAACTGGTCTTGCGGATCACCTGGAGGATCGGCCCGAACAGCTCGATATCGGGCCGGTCGTTCATCTCGGTCGTGTCGATCAGCGCGGGGCGCAGGAAGGGGCGGTTGGCGATCGGGCGTTCGAGATGCTGGATCGGACGACCGCCGCGCATCATCAGCTCGAGGAAACTCTCGGACAGCAGGTCGGCACTGTCATTGTCGATCACCGGGCCCATGAACGGCGCGGGATTGGCATGTGGCTCGTCGACGATGATCCGCTTCATCAGTTTGGTCACTTCGGCCATCAGCGGATCGTAGAGCTTCTGGTCGACGATCAGCCGGCGCGCGGCGGTGCAGCGCTGGCCGGCCGAGGTGAACGCCGATTGCACGACGACGACGGCAGCGGCGTGGAGATCGGGCGAATCCCACACGATGATCGGGTTGTTGCCGCCCATTTCGAGCGCGAGGATCTTCTCGGGGCGTGTCGCAAACGCGCGGTTGAGCGCAATGCCGGTGTGCGCCGAGCCAGTGAAGAGCAACCCGTCGATCCCGTCATGCGCGGCGAGCGCCTTGCCCTCGGCCGCGCCGCCGATCAACAGGCGCAGGCAGCCCTCGGGAATCCCGCCGGCATGGAAGCAGCCGACGAGGAATTCGCCCGTCGCGGGGGTCTTTTCCGACGGCTTGAACACCACCGCATTGCCCGCGAGCAGCGCGGGGATGATGTGCCCATTGGGCAGATGCGCCGGGAAATTGTACGGCCCGAGCACCGCGAGCACGCCGTGCGGCTTGTGGCGCAGCGCCATGCGGCTGCCCATCTGCGCCTCGAGCCGGCGCTGCGGGGTGCGTTCGGCATAAGCCGTCACTGAGATATCGACCTTGGCGATGACCGAATCGACCTCGGTATGCGCTTCCCACAGCGGCTTGCCGGTTTCGCGCGCGATAATGTCGGCAAAGGCGTCGGCGCGAGCGCGCACGACATTGGCGACGCGGCGCAGCGCCTCGACGCGATAGGCGAGCGGTTGCGCCGCCCAGCCAGCCCAGCTTGCGCGCGCGGCGGCGACTTCGGCATCGACATCGCCGATCGCGCCGCGCCAGAGCTCGGCCCCGGTGGCGGGTTCGTAGGAAAGGAGTTCTGACGACATTTATTGGGTCTTTGCCTGAGATTGCGATGGGAATCTACTCTTCTCCCGCTCCCCTTGTGGGAGAGGGAAGGGGCCCGCTCGCTTAGCGAGTGGGAAGGGTGAAGTGGACGTCGATGGCGCGGCCGCCGCTACACCCCCTCACCCTTCCGCGCCTGCGGGGCTCCCTCGCTCTCCCACAGGGGGAGAGGGGTTAGGCCAGCGCTTCGCCCATAGTGCGGATCTGCGTGACCTTGGCGTCGAACGGCGCCCAATCGTCGCGCTGGTCGATCGCCGCCCAGATCGCCTCGACCTCGTCGATCAGCATCGCGCACGGCTCGCCGTGCCAATAGCGATGGTCGCGGCTTTTTCGCGGCGCATACGGCTCGAGCGCAGCGCGCAGTTCGTCGAACGCCGCGCCGTCGGGCGCGAGGCCGCCGAACGCGTCGAAATAGAAACGGTCGATCCCCAGGCCGCTCGTGCGCAACCCGCGCTCGATCGTCTGGACGAGCGCGCGGTCGCTCGTCGGATCGCGCGGCACGACGCCGAGCCGCCACAGGATCGCTGCCGAGACGGCACTCTGATAGCGCTCGGCAAAGGTATCGAGCACCGCGATCAGCGGCTCGGCCTCGACCAAAGCCCGCAGCGAGATCGCGAGTTGCGTCGCGTTCCAATGGATCGCCTCGGGCTGGCGGCCGAAGGCGTAGAGCCCGGCATGGTCGAAATAGGCGGCGGTGAAGGCGGGGTCCCAGGTTGGCGCGAAACGCCAAGGGCCGTAGTCGAAGCTTTCGCCCGTCACATTGATGTTGTCGGTGTTGAGCACGCCGTGGACGAAGCCCGCCGCCATGTAGCTTGCGGCAAGCGTCGCGGTGCGATCGACCACCAGATCGAGCAAGCGGACTGGCGCATCTCCGCCCGGCTCCTCGCCATACAAGTTGCGCAGCACATAACCGACGAGCCGCTCCATCGCTTCGGCATCGCGCAGATAGGCGAGCCGCTGGAACGTGCCGATGCGGATATGCCCGTGGCTGAGCCGCACCATTACCGCCGAGCGGGTGGGCGAGGGCTCGTCACCGCGCTCGAGCGCTTCGCCGGTCTCGATCAGCGAGAAGGTCCGCGAGGTGTCGACGCCGAGCGCCTGCAGCATCTCGGTTGCGAGCACTTCGCGCATTCCGCCCTTGAGCGTGAGGCGTCCGTCGCCGAAGCGGCTCCACGGCGTCGTGCCCGAGCCCTTGGTGCCGAGGTCCATCAGCCGCCCATGATCGTCGCGTAGCTGCGCGAAGAGAAAGCCGCGACCATCGCCGATCTCGGGATTATAGTTGCGGAACTGGTGGCCGTGATAGCGCAGCGCGAGCGGCTGATCGAGGCTGCCGGGAAGCGGATCGAACCGCCCAAAATGCCGCAGCCAGTCGGTATCGCTCAACGCTTCGAGCCCGACCTGCGCCGCGGCGCGATCGTTGCGGAAGCGCAGCAGCGTCTGCGGAAAGGCGGCTGCGGCGACCGGATCGTAGAAGTCGTCGCCCAGTTCGAGGATGGTCGTTTCAGGCCGAGAGTCTTGCGGGGGGATGCTCATGCGTGGATATGGAGGGCGCCGACCGCCGGACGCAACCCCGTGAAATTGGCCCCAGGCTCAGGACCAGACCATGTCGCCTTATGAAAATCGATATTGGTGGTCGAAGGACGGCGTCCGGCTGCATTGCCGCGATTATCCGGGGCCAGCCGACCGCCCGCCGATCCTCTGTCTGCCCGGCCTGACGCGCAACGCGCGCGATTATGACGCGCTCGCGCGTCGGCTCTCGCCCGCGTGGCGCGTGATCGCGATCGATCTGCGCGGGCGCGGTGAGAGCGGCTATGCCAAGGATCCGATGAGCTATGTCCCGCTCAGCTACGTCCAGGATGTCGAGGCGCTGCTCGGCGAGCTCGGTGTCGATCGCTACGTCGCGTTTGGCACGTCGCTCGGCGGGATCGTGTCGATGCTGCTCGCCGGTACCGGGAATGAGAGTGTCGCGGGCGTGCTGCTCAACGATGTCGGGCCCGACATCATGGCCGAGGGCCTGTCGCGGATTCGCGGCTATGTCGGCAAGTCGAACACCTGGCCGACCTGGCTCCACGCCGCGCGCGCGGTCGCCGAGGCGAATGGCGACGTCTATACCGGCTTCACGCTCGAGGATTGGCTGGAAATGGCCAAGCGGTTGTACCGGCTCAACAGCGCGGGGCGGATCGTGCTCGATTACGACATGAAGATCGCCGAGCCGTTCCGCGTGCCCGGCAACGAAGCCGGCCCCGACATGTGGCGCGCGCTCGCGGTGCTGAAGGACGTGCCGACGCTGATCGTGCGCGGCGCCGCGTCGGACGTGCTCTCCGCGGCGACCGCAGAGAAAATGGTCGCGGCGCTCGACCATGGCGAGCTTGTCACGATCGACCAAGTCGGCCATGCGCCGAGCTTGAGCGAACCCGCCGCGGTGGCAGGAATCGATCGTCTATTGTCTCGGATCACGATCTAGTTTCCTCCCCTCCCTGGAAGGGAGGGGCTGCTGTCTCTTATACAC
>NZ_JASJVC010000105.1:0-8225 GCF_035019905.1 Sphingomonas sp. 10B4
AGATGTGTATAAGAGACAGCCGCCCAGGCGCGCCCGAAAAAGCCGGCTTCGCTGACGTCGTTGGCGGCGACCAGCGGCAGGCGCTCGGCGGGCATGCCGGGCGTCACCACGACGAGATCGGCGATATGCTGGCCAGCCTTGATCGGCGCCTTGATCGGACCGTCATATTGCACGCTGAGCTTCATCTCGCCTGCCGTGCCGGCGGGAACGGTTGCGCTCAGATCGTTGGCGGCGACGAGACCGACGCTGTTCGCGCTGCCGAGCTGGACTTCGGCGGTTTCGATCTGCTTGCCCTTGGCGAGGATCGGCTTGGCCTGCCACGCACGGAAGCCCCATTCCATGAACTTGACCGATTCCTCGGCGCGCTGGCCCGAAGTGCCGAGCCCCGCCATGACGAGCACGAGACGGCGCCCGTTCTGCATCGCCGACCCGGTGAAGCCATAGCCAGCCTCGTCGGTGTGCCCGGTCTTCAAGCCATCGGCACCCGACACGCGCCCGAGCAACGGATCGCGATTGGCCTGATCGATCGGCTTCTCGCCGCCGAGCGTCTTGCCCCAGGTAAAGCTGCGCAGCGAATAGAAGCGCTTGTAGAGATCGGGATAGGTCTGGATCGTCGCCGAGGCGAGCTTGGCGAGATCGCGCGCCGTGACATAGGTGACGCCATTGTCGGGCCAGCCGTTAGCCGTGCCGAAATGGCTGTTCGCCAGGCCGAGCTTGGTCGCCGCGCGGTTCATCCGCTCGGTGAACGCGCTCTCGGTCCCCGAAATGCCCTCGGCGAGCACGACGCAGGCGTCGTTGCCCGACAGCGTGACGATGCCCTTGAGCAGATCCTCGACGCTGACTTCCTCGCCCGACGACAGGAACATCGTCGATCCTTGCGAGTGCCACGCGCGCCACGTCTCGGGGCGGACGGGGAATTTCTGGTCGAGCTTCAATTCGCCCGACTTGATCATCTCGAACGCGACATAGACCGTCATCATCTTTGCCATCGAGGCGGGCGGCATGCGGCGATCGGCGTCCTTCTGGTACAGGATCGCGCCCGACGACAGATCCTGCAGATAGGCGACCGGCGCGGGGGTCTGGAATTCGGGAGCGGCAAGCGCCGGGCACGTCGCGGCGATGGCGACGACGGCGGCGGCGAGCAGTTTCTGGCGCGAGGACATGCGGTTGGGTCTCGTTCTTCAGTCGGTGTGGAAAATGCGTGCGTCAGCATAGCCGCGTCGTGCGGCGCCGTCACGTGCGCGCTGCGCAGCGGCGGAATCGGCAAAGGGCCCGAGCTGGACGCGGTAGAGCTTGCCCAGCGGAACGACGCGGCCGCCGAGCTGCTTGGCGAGAGCGGCCGCGCGCTCGGCGGACGACAGCGCCGCGACCTGGACCATGAGGCCGCCGCGCGTCGCCGCTGGCGTAGGCGCAGGCTTTGCGCGAGCGGGCGCCTCGATCTCGGGTGCCGGGTGCGGCTTCACGGGCGCACTCCGCTGCGGCGCGGGAGCCGGGCGGGTCGTGCCGACCGCCGCCGGCCGACTGGGCGAGCGCGGCGCGGGCGCGACGCGCTCGGCAGGCAGTTTGCGCCGAAGCGCCACGAGCAAGGTCGGCGGCGCGTCGAGCCGGGGCGACGCCGCTTGCCCCGCCTGCAGCGCGCGAAGATCCTGCGGCGAGACGATGACGGTGCGGACGCGGATGCCGCCATGATCGCCCACACCGAGCGCCTGCGCGGCACCCGGCGACAAGGCGACGACCGCGCCGCTGCTCTGCGCGACGACCAACGCGATGATCGTCCGCCCGCTGTCGAGCGCGGTCAGCTCGACCGGCGTGCCGGGCGCGAGCGTCGGATGCCCCACGCCGATCCCGACCGTCGCCCAGCGCCCTTCGGGCGGCGCGGTAAGCAGCGTTGCATAGCCGACGCCGTCCTCACGGGCTTCTCCCGACGTCCCGCGCGGGCCGGCCCCTTGCGCGACTTCGGGCGGCAGATCCTGCGGCGGCCGCGCGCTGTCGGACGGCAGGGTCGGGTCACGCAGATCGCGCTGCGCCACGGTAGCGGGCGACGCCACGACGCCAAACAGCGCCAAGCCAAGCAACAGCGTCACGCGCTTATTGCTCGACCGCGTCGGCGAGCAACCCGACCGACAGCGCGTAGAAATTCGAACAGTTATAATCGAGGATCACGCGGTAATTCCCGGTCAGCAGATAGGCGGTCCGCCCGACGCCATCGGGTTCGATCAAGGTCGCCAGCACCGAATCGCCGGGCCAGTTGCGTGACACGGGTGTCACCCCCAGCGCGCGCCACTCGGCCATCGTCTTCCAACCGCTGTGGCGCGCGAACACCTTGAGACAGCGCGGCGACAGCAAGCGATTGGTGATCTGGCTGCGGTCGAAGCTCGCCGGCACCGAAACCGCCAGCCCCCAGGGCTGGCCCGGACGCCAGCCGGCATTGGCGAAATAATTGCCGATTGACGCCAGCGTATCGGCATGGCTCGACCAGATATCGGCGCGCCCGTCGCCATCGCCGTCGCGCGCGAGCCGCAGATAGATCGACGGCAGGAATTGCGGCCCGCCCGTCGCCCCTGCCCAGCTCCCGACGAGTTGCGACCGCGTCACGCCGCGGTCCATCATCTGCATCGAGGCGATGAACTCGTCGGCAAACAGGTCGCGCCGCCGCCCCTCATAGGCGAGCGAGGCGAGCGCGCGCGGCAGGTCGAACCCGCCCATCACGCGGCCATAGCTCGTCTCGTGCCCCCAGATCGCGACCATGATCGATTCGGGAACACCGGTCTGCTGCTCGATCCGGCGCAGGCGCCAGCGCTCGGCTTGATAGGCGCTGCGGCCGTTGGCGATGATCGCGCTGCTCAGATGCTGCGCTTGATACGGCGCGAAATCGGGGATCCCCGCGTTGGGATTGGCTCCGGGCTGCGCACGGTCGAGCTCGATCACGCGTGGATTGAGCGTCAGCGTCGGAATCACCGCGTCGAGCGTCGCGCGGCTGACGCCCTTCGCTTCGGCCTTGGCGCGCAGCGTCGTCAGATAGCTTTGGAAACCGGTATCGTCCTGCGCGCAGGCGGCGCCGCCGACCCCGAGGCAGAGCGCAGCCGCCGTCAGTCCAAGGGCGATCCGCGCCCGTACCGTGTGTATGTCCCGCATGCGCCAACAGTGGCACAGCCGTCCGCGCACATGAACCCCCAAAGGCCTGCAGCCCGTCACAAACCTTGCACGCGGTGGCCCTTGCATGATGCCGCGTCGGGTCGCTATGCGAGCGACAGCGCGGAGAGATGGCCGAGTGGTTTAAGGCAGCGGTCTTGAAAACCGCCGTGGGTGCAAGCTCACCGTGGGTTCGAATCCCACTCTCTCCGCCACTGGCTATTGATATTGCTAAGTATTTTTGGGGATCGTGCTTCCGCTACCATAACCGCTCCCCAATAGCGCCTCCGCTAGCGGCACACCGGCGCCCCGTGATATGATCGTGCAACGGCTAGAGGGGCGGGCATGCGGATTACCGGATATTGGCGGATCATATTTGCGATCATGGGCGTGGTCCTAGCGGTCACGCTCTTTTCGGCATTTACAGGCGGCGCGTATGTCGCGAGCGCTTCCCTACCCGATGATCCCCCGGCGCAAGCCGTGAGTGCCAATCCGTTCGTAGACGCGCTAACCGCTAGCCCGGCCATCGATCGGTATGAGGCCCGACGAACGCAGGCTATGCAACGGATCGCCGTGCAGATGAGCCAGCAGCATCAGTGCATGCCCTGGACGACAAGCTATGAGAGCAACCGCGAAGGCGTCGCCGTTATCTGCCGCAGCGCTAGCGATGCAATGGGCATGGTTGAAACTGCGCTCGTCGTCTGTGCAGTTTTCGGAGGCCTTGCCATGTTGCTAGGATGGGTGGCGCGGGGCTTCGCATAGCCCGTGCGTTACGGGAATGTCCGCAGCGCCAAAACGGCTCTACGCTGCGGGACCTTCGGCAATACGGTCGATCAAGCGGGATAGGGCCATGAACTCGCCCGACCGTGCGCCATGCTTCCAACTGTTCTTATTTCCTTTTGGTGCGCCCGTGCTTTTCCCGCCGTGGAGCTTGCACCGCTTCTTTCCCTTCATCGCTGGACCCTGGCAGGGGTTGCCCGCTCGGTTGCGTGCCAAGCAGCGCGGGGCCTTGGCGAGACGCGCTGCGGGGCTCAAGGGGTTGATTGGCACTATCGACATATTCAGATCCTGCGGCGTGGTGGTGGAAATTCTCGGCAATAACGGCTTGCCCGCCTTCGTTGACGTGGACGTGTCTAACAGTCTGTTCGCGAGGCTGGTGCAGCTTAGAGAGGGCTTCCAGCGTCGTGCGGCAATTCGACTGCGCTTTGAGCGCTAGCCTCATGTAGCGTTCCATCGCGTCGGGCCCGACGTTACCCCCCGCACGGCGGGCTAGATCCGTAAATACCGCATCGAGCGCCAAAGCTTGGGAGGTCAGGATTTGGCTACTCAAAGTCAATTCGCCTCGGGCGGCCTTATCAGCTTCCTCGGTCAGCGCGTTCATGGTTTCCATGATCGGCGGCCGGCCGGAGTCGCCGTATAGCTTGCCGCCAAAAGAATCGATGACTTCGGCATGACGCGCGAACGGGGCAACCATAATGTCTGCCATCACTCGCCCGTCGCTTACCCCTTCGCGGGCCGTGGCTTTGATGTTGCCATGCTCGCCCTTGGGGAGCAGCCCAGCCGGGGCACGTCGTTCGGCCGGCGCAATCACCGGCAGCGCGTCGGGGGGCTGCTTGTCCGATGCGGGCTCGCGTGTCGCCTTAGCCATGCCGCTACCCCTGCCCTTGTGTGTCGGTCGATTGCCGCGCGATCGGAAGCCTCACGCCAACGCCACCAGCTAGCGACACGTCATTAGCGCCTAGGAAAACGACGCCCTTCGCCTCGAGCGCGCGGGCCATCGCTTCGACGCTGGACGTGCGCGTGTCTGCGCCCTGTTCGAAGCGCGACACGGTATTGATCCCGACCCCCGCCATTTTGGCAAAGTCGCCGCCACTGAGATTGAGGGCGGCTCGCGCCATCCGCGATTGTTCGGGTGTTATCATTCGGTGAAATTATCACCACGCGAGGGTTGACGCAACCCATAAATGAGTGCCTATTGGTGAAGCTTTCACCAAGAGAGCGACCGGGCGGAAGGATTAGGCCCCTTCCAACCCGGTCTGACCACAACGATCACGCAAGGATCTATCATGGCTAATCACACTCTGAACGCCCCCGCCGCGTCTGCCAAGGCGAGCGGCTGGAACGTCGTCGTATCGGCATACCGCAATGCAGCATCCGAACGGAACGCCGCGGCCCCCAGCGATTGGAAAGATGCCGCGCAAGAGTCCGCGTGGGAAATTCTGGTCGATCGGGCAAGCAAGGCGCTTAGCGCTGTCACTGCATACCCCGTCACGACGCTCGCGCAGCTCGCCGAGAAATGCGAGCTGGTCAAAGCCGAGTATCCCGATGCGATGCACCTGGACGGCGACGACTGCGCGGCGATCATTGCCGACGTGCAGCGCATCGCGACCGACCAGCACGCGGCCCGCCTCGCGAACGGTGGCGCTGCTTGGGATAGCGCCCTTGCCGCATACGAAGCGGCACAGGCTGCGGTTGATGCCATCCCGATCACCGAAGATGAAGGGGCGTGGAACGCTGCCGATACGATGCGAGCCGATGCGGCTTTTACGCTGGCAACGACCCCGGTACCCGACCGCGCCGCCTTGCTCTTGAAGTCTGAGCAGCTTTTCGGGGAAGCAGCCGACCGTGGCGAATGGGGGCCAACATGGCATCCCGAAATGATCGCTTCATACATGGCGGACATGCGCCGCCTTGCAGCGGTGGAGGGTTGAGCCATGAACGGCCAAGCCACAAAGGCCGCCGTCGCCTCCTATGAACCGTGGGAAGGCGACATGTTTGCGGGGGTGCGGGTGTCGATCACCGGCGCCCCTCCGATTGCCGGGAAGCGCGACTATTTCCCGGTCGAGATAGCGAGCGGTTGGATTGCCGACGCGGTGCGCGAACCGAGCGGCGACGTTGCAGTGATGCTTGTTTGTCGCACCGGGATCGATCCCGTTGCTAAAGAGCGGGAGATTGCCGACCAGCTTATCGCGGCTGTCACGCGCAAGGGTTTCTTGGGCTCTAACCTCTCGTTCGGGGGCGTTGCGGCAACGCTGGCGGTCGCTCCCGCGCTTTGGGCTCTGTTCGCCCTCGCATTCGTGGCGATGCCGTCGTGAGCGCCGCTACTGTGCGCCAGATCGGCGCGACGCTCGCCGCCATATGGGAGGAAATGGTCCCGACTGTGTCCTATCAGCGCGACCGCCACGGGCTCGAGCGTTGGGATGGTGAGGGGGGCGGGCCTTGCCACTGCCTCGCGTTCGAAGGGTTCGGGCTGTCGTTCTCGCTGTTCTTCGGCCGGATGCCGGGCAAGGGGGGCCGCTAGGATGGCAAGCCAGTACGCCCCCAAGCCGCCGCCAAAGTGGCGCTGGTTTCAGCTGGAGTTCGCTTTCATGCGGAACCAAGGCGCTTGATTTTGATGATTCACAAGAGAGTCCCATGATGATACTCATGCTTCCATGAACGCCTCGGTCCGCCCTGCCGATTTTTGGAGAGCGCGTCTCGACACCCCGAATTATGAGGTAAACGAGGCGGCCCGCTATGCCGGGGTCCACTCCAGCACAGTGTCGCGTTGGCAGCGCAATACGACGCTTGGCGCGCGCGATTCCCGGATCAAGCTATCCTACCTTCAACTTATCGAATTGGCGGTTGCCGCGTCCTGCAAAGAGGCTGGAATGAAGCTCGCCGATATCCGTGCTGCTCGCGCGTACTTTGCTGGCGCTTTCAACACTGCGCATCCGTTTGCAACGCTCAAATTGCAGACGGATGGCATTGATCTTGCGCTCCAAGCCGGTGCTGATCTGCTGATTGGGAACCGTAACGGTCAGTTGGCCTGGAAAGGAATTATTGGCGACCGATTTAAACAGTTCGAGTACGAAGATGGCTTGGCTACGCGTTGGCACGTCGCTGGTAAGCGTTCTCCAGTCGTAATTGACCCGCGAGTTCGTTTTGGCGCGCCCCACGTCGCGGGGGTTCCCACATGGTTGCTCAAGGAGCGCTGGCAGTCTGGCGAGCCGATCGCTGAAATAAAAGACGATTTGAGCTTAGATACCAAAGATGTAAACGCTGCACTTCGTTTTGAGGGAATTGACCCGTCCAAGCCTCGAAAGGGCGCGTGGCTCAACTAACCATCTTTTTTGATCGGTGCACCGGTTCTGCAGTTCCAAAACTACTGCAAAACACGCGCGCGCCGTTCATCGTAGAATATCAAGATGATAAAAAGCACGGTTTTGCGCAAGACTTAGCGGATGACAAATGGCTTGCTGAAGTTAGCCAAAAAAGGTGGATCGTGGTAAGCCATGACAAGAGATTCCATACCGACAGCATAGCGATAGAGGCTGTGCGGCAGCATAATGGCAGAGTATTTTATCTCGACGGCGGAAGCTCTGTGAAATGGGATAAACTGAGGCGGTTTGCGGCGGCGTATAAGAAAATTGCCGCGATCGTAGAAACCGAGAAACCCCCATTCATCTACCGGGTGACTTATGCAGACAGGATCATACGAGTTGTCAAATTCAAATGAGCCATCTCAACTCGACAAGTTCAAGGAAGCCGCGCGCGACCTCGAAACAGACGACGACGAAGCGCGCTTTGACGAGCGGCTGCGCAAGATCGTCAAGCATAAACCGGTGGAGAAGCCGGAGTGAGGGCGGCGGCGCTGGTACTTCTCGCCCTGTCATCCTGTTCGCAGATTACAGGCGCCTTCGATAAGAGGCAATTCAACCTAGTTTGTGACGGATCAAAAAACTACCAATACGGTTTCTATCCCGCGAAAAGCGAAAAATTGCACGAGGTTTACCGGATTGATCTGGCGAACATGCGATATTGCAAGGGACCATGCGACCAAACCGAAAAGCTTACTTCGGTTTCCCCGAGCGAGATAGAACAGCATATCAAAGGCAGCTTTGATTCCGACGATCAGCTAACCTTCCAACGTGAAACTGGTGATTGGAATTACAAATCGACGTGGAACGGCGGCTACGTATTTATCGGCGGTTCTTGCAAGAAGACGGCATTTTCAGGATTTCCCTCCGCAAAATTCTAGTGGTTCTCGCCTTACATTTGAGTCCGATTAGGGATTCCCGTCGACGTTTTGGCGTGCGAGTCATCGGGGATGC
>NZ_JASJVC010000106.1:0-7954 GCF_035019905.1 Sphingomonas sp. 10B4
CGCTAGGCGCGAACGGCTGCTGAACGGCCGGGTCTGGTGGCTAGCGGACTGGCGGCTTCCGGAAATAGCTATAAGGAAACCGACCTTCCGCACGGTGCCTACTCCGCTGTGCCCATCGCAGCATACCATGCTCGCTGGCCCGTCACCTCGTGAACCTCACGCCATTGTCGAAGCTGCGTCCGCACTTCCCTCGCTACGGATTCACTCGCCAGGCGCATGTCCTTCGATGTTTTGATCGCCGGGCTGGACTCCAGGATCAGTGCGGTACACGCCAATAGAGCCCTGCACGCCTCGGCCGGCTCAAATGCAGAATGCCCGTCGGCATCTTTCATAGCATCCACCATCGCGTTCATGATCGCTGCGACCAGCGCTGGACGGGTGTCGGGCGTTTCATTCACGGGACGTTTTCTCGCACAATCGGGACCATTTCGTCGGCTTTAAACGCAGACGCCACCACTTTTCGCAATGTCGACGACGACGGCTTTCAGGCATCGATAGATCGGCGCCGAACGGCACCAAGTGGGCGCTTCCTGCCGTCGCAAAAGGGAATCCTTTCGCAACAACCGGAGCGGCAAAAAGCGACCCTTTTTGCCGTTTTAGAGGGGCGTGCCGCGTCCGTTAAGCGGACGGCGCTGGTTCGAAGGCTTGGGCTGCCCATCTCGTCCCGATGACGATAACAACCCCGACGAACCATAAGATAGAAAGCTGTAGCAGGCTTTCCGCTATCGCCATAAACCAAGCATTTTCTTGACCTGCATCAAGCTGATGTTGCGCGAGTGTCAAACACGCACTGCCGAAGCCGCTCGAACGGCATACATTGAAATGACGCATATAGGCACTTGCGGTCTCGCGACCGAAAGCGGCCCAATGCCACAACGTAGCCAAGACAACCCAGATAATTGATGCCGCTATTCCTAGGCGGAACCAGAACCGCAATGGTGTTCGAACAAAAAGCTGGAGCATATCCTACCCTCGTTATGGGCGCCGCTGCATAGAAGCACGTCGGCTTACCGCTGCAAACCCTCAAAAGCGGTCGGACCGCTGACCGCCAGGCCCTGACATCCGCGATCAGCGGCGCATCGGATTTCTGCATCACCGCAATGCCGAGTTTCCCGCCGTTCCAAGCACGATGCAGAACTTGTGATTTTCGCATCACGAACTCGGAAAAATGGCCGATTTCCTATCGGCAGGTTTCTAGCATGGCCTCTCTAAAGCTGACGCGGGTTTTCACCCTGCCGATGCCGCCGAGAGTGTGACCGCATGGACCCGCCAACGATTATTGCCGTCACCGCAACTCCGAATGCGAGGATATCCCAAATAATCGGAAGATGGGCAGGGGCAGCTAGCAGCAATATCATCGGGCCTAGGATACTCATTCTAACCCCGATTCCATCCGCAACCCGGCCACTAATCCTCATGATATTTCCTCGCGAATCGCAGTCCGGTTTAGGAGGCGCGATGATCGGCAGCAAGGGCTGCTATTGAGCGTCAGCCGACGGGCTGCTTCGCGTTCCGCTGATGCAAAACTTTTGAGTTTTGCATCATGATAGATGAGGAGGAGGGCGCTATCGCGCGAACGGAGGGGGTGGGGGTGATGGCGTATCGACGATGTGCAGCGGCGTGTAATACGCGCCCTTGAATTTCTGTTCGTCGATGGGGAGCAGGCTGTCGCGTCGTTCGAGCAGATAATGCCGATGCTGCTGTTCGGGTGGGCGGTGGTAGATCGCCCAGAAATTGCGATAGCCGCGCTCGCTCGCCAGCTCGTACTGCTCGTTCCCCAAGATGAAGACTGGCTTGTCGCCACTGAACAACAGGCGCGCGCCCGCTGGCCCCTTCATCGCCTCTCGCTGGCCGTCGTGCATTATGTCGGCGAAAAACAACACGGCGTAATTGGCCTCGTTCTTCACGCCGAGTTCGCTGCCGACCATCGCGACCCAGCGGTCGAACACCTGGCGGAGATTGTCAGGGGTGATCGGCGTGCGGATGATCCGGCGCTCTTTGATCGCATCTTTGACTGCCTTGACGAACGCCGCCTCGTCATGTGCGATCTCATATTCAACGATGTGCGTCTGGACGTAAGGCGCGATCTGTACGGCGAAGTCTTTGCCTGCCGCTGAGCCTGATTTGGGCCAGACGAGCGCCTTATCGTCGAGCAGCGGCAGCGCCTTTTCGGTCGGCATCAGTGCCGCCTTTTCGCGGTCGATGACGGCGAGGAACGCCGGGATCGCCTCGCCACGTTTTTTCGCTGCGCGGATGTAGACGAGGAGCTGCCCAAACATGACGATGGGTGCGGTCGGGCTGTCCTTCGCCTCGAACCAGACTTCTTCGGTCTGGATATCGACCAGCCCTTTGAAATAACCCTTCAGCCCGAGAGCCGCGATATAGGCGTCTTTGACGTCTTCTTCGGATTTTGCCCTTGTGAGGGCCGTCAATAAGCTCACCTGAATTATCTCCCCCCCGCGCAGATTAGTGCCTACAGGCACTATTGCGAAAAACGCGCGTTTTGTGTATCGCCCTCTAATGCCAAGGAGGGCAAGATGACACAGGTAGCTGCGACGGAGTTCGCTCGCAATTTTGGTCGCTATCGCGAGGAAGCACAGCGCGAGCCGGTCGCCGTGGTGACGCACAATCGGGTCACCGGCTATTTCGTATCCGCGCGCGACTATGACGAATATCAGCGTCTCAAGGCGACGGCTCCTACCGCCTTAACGGTTGAGGAGCTGGACAGCGCGACGTTGAAGGCACTGGCGGCATCACGGATGGATTCTCGCCACGACCATCTCAACGCCCTGATGGATTGAGCCTTTGTCGCTTCCTATCCCGGAACCGGGCCTGGTCATCCCCTATGCCTATCTGTGGCGGCACGAACATCGCAAAGGGCAGGAGGAAGGCCGCAAGGTCCGCCCCAGCGTCATCGTGCTGGCGGTGCAAAGCCCGAAGGGTGGTGCACCGCGCGTGACGGTCGCACCGATCACGCACACTCCGCCAGCTAAGGACGGGGAAGCGATCGAGCTGCCGCCCCGCGTCAAACAGGCGCTCGGCCTTGATGACGATCGATCTTGGATCGTACTGGATGAAGTGAACCAGTTCGCCTGGCCCGGCTATGACATTCGGCCCGTGCCCGGCAGCAAGGACCGCTTCGCCTACGGCTTCGTCCCGCCCAGGCTGTACAATACCGTCATCGGCCGCATCCTCGAACTGGCCGCGGCGCGGCGCGTCGCGGAGATTTCGCGCGACGACTAGGGATCGGTTCCGGCGGACGGCGGAATGACACGCTAAGCCGCCTGGGCGCATGGAAAGGATGACAGCAATGGAAGTCCAGATGTTCGATAACGTGTTCGACGCGCTGGCCGATACCCCGGCCGAAGCTGCCAACATGAAGGCGCGCTCCGAGCTGCTCTCGGCGCTCAAGGCACGCATCCGGTCTTGGGATCTGCCGCAGGAGGCCGCTGCTGGCCGGCTTGGCATTACCCGCCCCCGCCTCAACGACCTCCTGCAAGGCAAGCTGGCAAAATTCTCGCTCGACGCGCTAGTGAACCTCGCTACCGCCTCCGGTCTAACCGTTCACGTCCAGGTCGCGGAAGCCGCCTGATCCAGCCATCCCATCAACGTCGCGCTGGGCTCTAGAGTTGAACCGATTCAGCCATGCTGCGCGGCTTTGCGCTGCTTGAAAGCAGCAAAGTCGAACGGCTCGGGCTCCCCGCTCTGCTCGCCCTCGATCAGCGCCTGACGGATGCTCTCGATCTCAAGACCCCGCTCCTGCTCGCACCGAATAAGGTCGCGGATAACCTCGCTGTCATTGGTGTAGCTGCCGGCGTCGATCTGGGCGGCGATCCAGGCACTCTGCTGTTCGGTCAGGGTAATGGTCTTGCGCACGGTCGCCATAATCCACGTTGTCCTTTTCACCGGCTCAACCCCTGATCCCGATCGCGTTGCAGGACGCGCTCGCGATCGTGGATGAGCTGCCCCATGGCGTGCGCCATCTGGGGTTCACGCTGGATCCGCTCGATATACAGATCCTTGGTGTGCTGGTTCGCCCCGTTATAGGCGTCCACCGCCTTGCGCAGGGCCTCAGGCACCGCCCGCCAATCGCTGCTTTGGTCGCTATAGCCGTGGGCGCCCGCCTCGCGCCGTGCCGCGATCGTCCTGAACCGCTCTGCCACCTGCTCCCGGGCATGGGCCTGCTGACGCTCCTGGGCTAGCAGGCGGGCGCGCTCGGCGGCGAGCTGCTCGCGCTGCTGCGCCTCGGCCGCCTCGCGCCGATCGCGCTCGACCGCGCCGCTCAACGTCGCCGCGAACCCGTGCAGCCGCCCCGCCATCCGCTGCCCTACGTCGCGCAGCCACTCCGATCCCCGCTCGATATACTGACGCAAGGACCGTTGCTCGAGAACGCCGGCGTTGTGCTGGCCGACCTTCGTCACCGGCTCATACTCACGCCCATCGCGCTGCGCCTCCCGCTCGGCCCGGCGCTCCATCGCCACGACGCCAGGCCCCATGTGCACCGTCGCCTCCTGCTCGATTCCGCGTCGCTGGTGGCTACGGTGATCGACCCGCTCGGCCACCTGCGCCCGTTCCAGCGCCGCGTTCTGCATCTCCGCGTAGCGCCCCCGCCAGCGCTCAACCTCCCCACTCGTCTTCTGGTCCAGTTCGCGGCTCTTCTCCCCCAGCCCCTCCGCGCCGACCCGCCGTGTCGTGGTCAGGAGGTGCGCATGGTGGTTGCGCTGGTCGCCATGCCGACCAGGTGCATGGATCGCCACGTCCACCGCCACCCCGTGCCGCTCGCTGATCTCCTGCGCCAGGCCAACTGCGAGGTCGCGCCGTTCGTCGGCCGACAACTCGGCCGGGAGCGCGATTTCGTACTCCCGTGCGACCGTCGAGTTTTTGCGCGTCTCGGCCTGCTCGGCGGCGTTCCACAGCGCCGACCGGTCGCGCACCCACTCTGGTGCGTCGGCGGGCGCGACGATCTCGCGATGCTCGATGCCTTGCTTGCGGGTGTAGTCGTGGACGATGCCGGTGCGCTCGTCCGCGATCTCCACGCCCGCACGATAGGCCGCTGCTGCCGTCGCACTGCGACCGGCGGAACGGCCTATCGTCTTCACCGCAAGATGGAAGCTCGCCATCGCCGCGCTCTCCTTGCCATGCGGGAGCATGGCGCGGGCGATAGCCCGCTGGGGTTCGGGGGTATCCCCTGACGCACGCAAACGCAAGTTTGCATAAGTGCGCCATTCACTCCCTTTGGTCCTTCTGGTGGCGTCCCGTCCTGTTACGCGTTATGCTCACTTCGTATTCATGCTTTCAGGTAGGGAAACATGGCGGCACCAACACTCGAATCTATCGAAAAAGCCCGTCGCAAGGTCGAGCAGGCGAAGGCTCAGCTGCAGGCGCTCGAAGCTCGCGCGGCCACGCTCAACCGCAAGGCCGATGCTCGTCGCAAAATCATCCTCGGCGGCCTGCTTCTCGATGCTGCGATGAAGGACGCGGAGTGGGAAGATCGGCTGAACACGTTGATGAAGCGGATCAGCCGCGATCAGGACCACAAGGCGTTTGCGGGATGGACCTTCCAGGGTCGCCCTGCCGATGGCTGAATCCTTTGATCCCGCCGACTTCGACGCACCCCCTCCCTCCGGCGATCCTCAAGCCGACTACCGCGTCCTCCTCGATGCCATGCGCAAGGCCGGGGCAGAGGGGGTCGCGGAGCAATCGGCCACGCTGGCCCGCCAGATCGAGCAGGAGGCCCGCCAGCGTGCCGAATGGGGCCAACAGACCGGATCGGTGCTGCACGACCTCCAGCGGGCCGCAGGAGCGCTTCAGCGAGCCAGTAGCGCGATGTGGTGGGACCGGCTCAAGGAATGGCTCTACGCCGCCCTGATCGGCCTGGGGCTGATCTTTGCTGCGACCCTCGCCTACCAATGGGCCAAGGAACCCAAGATCGAGCAGCATCTGTACGGCTGTGGCGGTCACTGGAACGCCAAGGCCCATACCTGCAAGGGCGAATGGGTGCCGCTACAGGCACAGCCGGCCGGGTAATTTATGAGTGCACGATAAGTGTTGGTTGCGCTATTTAATGGGTGCACAAAATCTCATGGAAATCGAGTTCGACCCGGGCAAGGACCCCACAAATCACGACAACCCGCCGATGGACGCCACGTTCATGGCTGGCATGACACCCTCACGACGTGGGCGACCAAAGTTGGAAACACCCAAGGTAGAAATCAAAATCCGCTTGGACGCCAAGACGGTCGAGCATCTGCGGGGCAGCGGCCCCGGATGGCAGACCCGTGTGAACGCCCTGCTTGGCCAGCTGGTAGAGGCGGGTTGGATCTAATTACTCCCTCACCGTCACGACGCGTGACAGTCGGCAGATGATCGCACCCCTCGACCAACTCCTCCTTCGCCAAGCCTGCGGCCGCTAGGCCGCTCTGTGACGGCGTAGCCGGCACGCATCAGCAGCGCATTGGCCTTCGGCCAATTCCATCAAATCCTCTTTGTTCGCGCGCGGTGATTCATGATTCAACGATTCTATGATTCAGGGGGTTGTATCTCTTTGGTTTTAAAGGCCGATTCCGGCCTATCATGAGGAATGGGGTGGGGTATCATGAGGAATGGGGTGCGTGAAATGAGAAGCTAGTCGTCCTCATCTCATAATACTTGACGGTGCTGCTGCATCGAACGATTGTGCTGCCATGAGCGGGGCAGCCGAAGACAAGCCAGGGCGCACGATGGAAGTTGCGCGGATCGAGAAGGAGCGAGGTTCCGACACGATCGTGCAACCGCGCGAACTGGTCGAAGTCCGCTATGCGCGCGGTGTCTCGCTTAGCCTGTCGGCTCGCAAGGTTCTCGCCTTGATGATGCATCAGACCGCTGGCGACGCTTGGCGCGACCAAGAACATCGGATCGCCAAGCGTATGCTGCGCGGCTCCCACAATTCCAATGATCGCCTCACCGACACGATCGACGAGCTGATGGGTATCTTTTTCGCGATGCCCGATCAGGTCGAGGGCGACCAAGGGCGTCGCACGTTCCAAATGATCGAGGAGACATTTGAGGGGGGAGAACAAGGGTGGCTGATCTACCGGTTCACCCGCCGCGCCCGCGATCTGCTGAAAGACAGCGAAGCCTATGCCCTGCTACACCGGGAAACGGTGCTGGCGTTCGATAGCAAATATGCCCTCGAACTCTACCAACTGGGAGCTTTGCTATATCGTCGCGACGTGCCGATCTGGCGGGGGGACGTCGCCACGCTAAGGTCCAAGCTCGGCGTCCCTGAAGGCACCTATGGTTCTTTTGCTGACCTGCGCCGCTTCGTCCTTGATGCGGCGACAGCCGAGATAAATCAGCTCGTCCCTCAATTCTCGGTAGCATGGGAAGTCGCAAAGCGAAGGGGCCGCAAGGTCACCGAAATAGCGATCACCTTCCGCCGCAAAGCCCCGATCGCCGCGGTAGCGGCCGAGGAGGAAAACGAACGTCACCGCGCCGGCCGGCGTGCACGGCGCGAAGGCACCGAAGAGGCGATTGTTGATCCTGCGGCGATCATAGCCGCCACAGCCGCCAGACTTTCGGTTTCGGACATACTGCGATGGCCTGCGGACGATCAGGTGTCAGAATATCGCACGCCAGATCTCTATGCGATCGGGTTAGCACACGGTGGAGGCCACGCGATCCAGCGGCTAGCGGATCAATACGTTCGGGTCCGATCTGACAGACGTCGGCAACTCCGGGGTGATGCTCTTCGTGAAGATTGGACCACATGGGTAAAGGGTTGCGCGGGAAAGTGGGCGAAACCCTGATCCTTGTCTCTAACGGGGTTGCGCGATACCCTCCGGTGACCGGTTATTGTTCCCGGTTGGAAACGTGGAATTAATGTATGGCTACAGTCTCGATGACAAAGGGTGCCGAGCTGGCTGGTGTCAGCAAGGGAACGGTATCGAAAGCTCTGAAATCGGGCCGTCTTAGC
>NZ_JASJVC010000107.1:0-7852 GCF_035019905.1 Sphingomonas sp. 10B4
TCCACCACCAACATCCCGATCTCGCAGCCTGAGAATACCCAGGCTGCTGTCTAAACCATCGAAATGAGGGGTCCCTGCTGGACGCCGATCACCCCGCTAAGGGGGTCCTTTTTGCACGCCGATCCACACCACAGCGCCGACATTCAGGACCGCGACGGCGCACCACTGGTGCTGGCCGAAATCATCAAACGCTTCCCCTGGCTACGTCATGTCTTTGCCGATGGCGGCTATGCTGGAGACAAACTCAGGCAAGCGCTGCGCCGGATCGGCAAATGGACCATCGAAATCGTAAAGCGGTCCGATACGACCAAGGGCTTCGTGGTTCTCCCACGCCGCTGGGTTGTCGAGCGCACGCTGGCTTGGCTCAACCGGAACCGCCGCCTCGCCAAGGACTTCGAACAGACCATCGCCTCGGCAACCGCATGGCTGTTCATCGCCTCGATCCAGCTCTTTGCACGCCGCATCGCAAGACTATGATATCACCCCGAATAATTATGAATCAGACTCTAAGACACGCAGCCGGTCTGGTCCAAAGGGCCCGAAAATCGAGTTACCGTCTTGTGAGTCAAAGCCCCGTTTCGACGATTATCTAAAAATATCGCCCTCTGACCGAGCATTGCAGGCGGCTAGCGGAGTTTTCAGCGCTCCGCAGCCTTTATGGGGTCGGTTCCGCCTGAGGGCGAAATGACACCCTAAGCGGATCGGCCGGATTTGGGAGAATAGGGGTCACTGCACGAAAGTGAAGTTTACGTACGCTAGGACCGAACGAACGGCGAACGCTGACGGTGCTAACGTCGGAAGGGTGTGACGACGGCCTGGTCGAGGAAGGCGCGCATACCTTCTTCATCGACGGTCTGACGAAAAGCAGCATGCGCGGCATCAAAAGCCTCAACCAATAATTCCGAAGCCCTTTGGACAGGCAGCTATCCGCTCAATTAGGTCCGAAAAGACGGCTGCCACCTATCTGCCACAAGCCGATATTCGTGATCCGTTCGTGTCTAGCGTACGTAAAATTCACTTTCGTGTCGTGACCCCGTGCTGGTCGATATCTTGCGAGGCAGGGGCTGACGAATGGCGGACGGCGACACCGAGGACGAGGCGGCACGGGCGTTCGAGAGCCTTCGCGCCGAGGTGTCGTTGATGCGCCGGGCCGTCGAGCGGCTGGCGGCCGAGCGTGCAGAGAGCAGCCATGCGCCGGACTATTCCGAGACGCTGGGCGTCATTTCGCAGAACCTCTCCGCGACCGCGCAGCGGGTCGATGCACTGGTAAAGAGCCCGGCCTTGTCGCTCACGCCCGAGGAGACCAGTCGGCAGATCGGCGCCGCCAGCTTCGACGCGAGGCGGGAGGATCACCGCCTGTTCCTCGTCGCGAAGCAGGGAATCGACGAGGTAGCGACTAGGCTCCGCCACCAGTTGGAATCGCATGTCATGGCGGCCGAGCAGCGGCGCCGGCTGTGGCAGGTCGGGCTCGCCTGCCTCGCCGTAGGCATGTCGCTTTGGGCGATCCTCGCCGGCCCGATCGCGCTCGCCATGCCAGAGAGCTGGCATTGGCCGGAGCGGATGGCGGCGCGCACGCTCGCCATGCCGATGTGGGAAGGCGGGCAGCGCCTGATGCGAGCGGCGTCGCCCGAGTCGTTCGCCGGCATCGTGGCGCCTAGTCTAAATCGTGAAACAGGTTAATGGCCGATACTACGAGAAGAAGACAACGCAAGTACAAATAAAACAATTCCGCAGCAGACGAGAGCAAAAGCAAACCTTCTATTAGCTTCTATCGTGCGACGTCTCCTTCTTGAGAGTAGTGATGAACGAGGCGAAAGAAAGCCGCTTCGACGATACCGTCTCATCCGGGATGTGCTTCCGACTTACCTGTTTGAAGATTTAACATTCCACCAGCTCTTTATGACCGCCGTCGCAACCAGTCTCGCGGGATGGCGGCTTCAAGCGCGTCATCGACGGTGACGATGCCGAGCATTCTCTTTTCGGCGTCGACAACTGGTAGGCTGAGCAGATTGAAATCAGCCATCCGGGTAGTGACCGTAATGATGTCGTCACCGGGGGAGGCCATTACCAAATTGCGGTCTGCCGCGTCGCGGAGCAGAGTTTCCGGGGGCAACTGCAGAGCACGAACGAGGGTGAGCGTGCCTGTCAGCGTTCCGTCACTACGGAGACTGTGGATCATCACCAGTGCCTCAGGCTGATGCGTCGAAGCCAATCGAACCGCTTGAAGGGCGTCCCCGATTGTTTTGTCTTCGGAAAGCGCGAGAAAATCGGGGCCCATGAGCCCGCCGGCAGTCGCTTCATGGTATCCCAGAAGGGTAAGAACCTTGGTTCTCTGTCCATCGGGCAGAAGGTCAAGCACAGGCTTTCGGCGCTCTTGTGAGATGTCCATGACCGCGTCCGCGGCGTCATCGGCCCGCATCCGGGAGAGCAGTGCCGCCACATCCTCGTTGCTTCGCGCATGAAGCAGCTTGGCTTGCTTATCGTCGGCGAGTTCCTCGAACACATCGGCTTCGAGTTCCGGGTCCTCATGCACATGGGCGAGCAGGATGTTTTCCTCACGTGAGGATGCCCGCTCAATAATATCGGCGATCTGCGCTGGTTTTAGCCGTGTGATGCGGTTCGCAGCGGAGCGTAATCCCGACGCGCGCTGATCGCCCATGAGCAGCAGGAACGAATGCCAATCCCGTGCGGGATGCTCGTCATGTCGGCCCAAGTGAAACCAGCGGCCTTTGTGAACGTCGAGCCCTGTGACCCTCCATCCGTCCGGTGCCAATGCAAGCCTAACGTCATAGGCTTTGACAAAAGCACTGCGAGCAACGTCGATGAGACGATGCCCAAGAATATTCGCTTTCAACAGCAGTTCGCCGTCTCGCAGCTCGAATGGCCTCAAATCCACCTTGGCTGTGCGCAGACGGACTGATTGCGGGTCGATGCTAACCACATCGCTCATGGGGACAAAATAGCCACCGCCACCCAGGCCGATGACCAACCCCAACAGGAGCGGATAATCATGATCGCGGAGTCTGATGACGACATCCGATAACTTGCCGAGTGTCTGTCCCGCGCCATCGATCACGGCGTGCTTGAGCAAGGACGATAGAGAAAGCGCTTCGTTCGCTCCTGACGGGTCCGGACTGTCACTCACCTGTGAAGTTCCTCTTTTCAGCAACGCCGTCGAGACGGGTCGCCATTGACGATGTTAAGCGATCGGCGATCAGTGTCCAACGGCGAGTTGGTAGATGCGGAAAATGACCATGATCATCGCGATCAGCAGATAGCTCCGCAGGACCGTAAGCCCGATCCGGCTACCGAGCGGCAGCTTCGGGGCTGCTAGCAAGGCAAGCGGCGGCATCCGCCATGATAGGCGTTCCGTTCTATCGATGGGCTTGGCCTTGAGGGCGCGAGGATGAAACTGCTGGTACCCGAGAATGCCGGCACCGACCAACAGCGTCAGCAAAGCTCCTCCGATGAGGATGTATAGGATCACCGCCGCGCTGAGATCGGGATACAGAACTCCCGCCGTCAGCACCAGCGACAGGATCACCAGGACGGCAATGATTGCCGCCGTAAAGATGTTCATGCCCCTCGTGTTGACCCAGGGGCCGAGCACTTCCTCGTCGTTGCACAGGAGGAGCAGGAACACGGTTGCGGAGGGTAGAAGCACGCCCGCCAGCACCTGCACGCCCGTGGTCAGTAGGCCAAGCGGGCTGCCCGGAATCAGCACGATGACGGCAGAACCGATCAAGATACCGACGAAAGCCGCGTAGAACCCCTTCGCATCGGAAATCTTGCGGTGAAGCGAATGCTTCAACCCCAACACGTCGCCCAAGGCGTAGGAGGTCGACAGCCCGACGGCTGCGGCACCGATGATCGAAGCGTCGATCAGGGCGACCGCAAACAGGATACCAGCAGCTTTCCCGACGTGTCGTTCAAGCCCAATGGCCACACCGCCAGCGTCGGTGAATTTGCCGAACTCGCTGTGGCCGGCGAACGTCGCTGCCGTGAAGGCGATGATCGCCGTTGCACCGATCAGGACGATAACGATGCCAATCCACAAATCCACGCGTTCGTAGTTCATGAAGCGCGGCGTGATGCGTTTGTCGATCAGGTAGGATTGCTGGAAAAACAGCTGCCAAGGCGCAACAGTGGTGCCCACGATGCCGATGATCAAAAGCACGGCTGTGGAGAGATTTGAGCCAGCCGGTATGCCCGGAACGAGGAGACCACGGCCAATCTGGCCGAAGGTCGGATGGACCATGATGAGGATCGGAATGAGTAGGAGTGATCCCACGATCAGCGTCATGCAGACCCGCTCGAATCGCCTGAATGAGCCGGTGCTTGCCGCGGCAATGACAATCACGGCGGCGATGAGCACCCCGGCAATCTTGGGTAGACCGAGATAATCGAGCCCAAGGCTGATGCCGATGAACTCCGTTACGATCGTGAGCGCATTGAGGATGAACAGGTCAATGACGCTGAACGCGCCCCAAAACTTTCCGAAGCGCTCTAGGATCAGGCGAGCATGACCGACGCCTGCGACCACCCCGAGCCGCAGGACCATTTCCTGATTTATGTAGAGTACCGGCACCAGCAGCAGCAGCACCCAAAGAAGACTGGTGCCGTAATTCTGTCCCGCTTGCGCATAGGTGCTGAAAGCACCCGCATCGTTGTCGCCGGTCATCACGATAAGTCCTGGACCCACGACAGCCAGTAGCGTCATGAGACGGGCTTTCAGCCCCGAGCGAGGAGCTTCGTCGCCTAGGCGGATGGTGCCGAATGCGCCCTCGATATCACCGACGTGCGCTGCGTCGAGCGCCGCGCCGGGCGGCCCTTCGTTCACGGATGCGTGCATAGGCGATGATCCGAAGAGAGGAAACAAAGGGGCTGGAGAGAGTCCGCTCTGCCGATCGAGCGAGTTCGCACCCTATCCGAGTAGGTCGCCATACTGAGGATTAGGTCAGGTAAGAATGGACGATCGCCACCAGCTCGTCGGCTGCTTGCTTGCGTGGGTCGTCGTCCGGCGCGTTAGGATCTACGAGATGCTCGTGAATATGGTCCTCAATGACTTCAGCGATGAAACCGTTGAGGGCGCCGCGACATGCAGTCGCTTGTTGCAGCACCCGCGCACACTCGTTGTCGGCGCTGACCGCGCGCTCGATCGCGTCGATCTGGCCGCGGATGCGCTTCAGCCGGTTGAGCAGTTTCGCCTTTTCCTTTTCGACGTGACTCATACCGGCCCTTTAACGCTGGAGGTATACCCCAGGTCAGTATATAAACCTTCAAGCGTTGGCTAGTGGGAACCGACATGACCGATCATCTTCGCGCGGCACTCAGCGCAAGCGCGGCCTTGTTCGCGATGGCGGCATCAGCCCCGGTATACGCACAGGTAATCAAAGACACTCCCCCGGCGGTTGCTCAGGAAGCGCCTGCGTCTGTTGCTGAGAAGGCGCCCGTGGCGGAGGAGCGCTTCGCCGTCCGCGGGCAAGCGACCTTTGTCGTGCAGGGTACGCCGGGCTTCGCGTCCCCCTACCAGGGGGGCAACAGCCTAACGCCCAACCAGGCCAAGGAAACCTTCGATGCAACGCTCTACGCTGGCGTGCGCCCCTGGCGCGGCGGAGAGGCGTGGATCAACCCGGAGGTCGATCAAGGGTTCGGGCTGTCGAACACCTTGGGCGTAGCCGGCTTTCCGAGCGCGGAAGCATATAAGGTCGGCAAGCGCGCGCCGTATGTTCGATTGCAGCGGCTGTTTTTTCGCCAGACGATTGGGCTTGGCGGAGGCAGTGAGGCCGTCGCGGGATCATTCAACCAGCTTGCCGGAGCGCGCGATCTAGATCGCGTTGTGCTGACGATCGGCAAGTTCGGCGTGGGTGACGTGTTCGACACCAACAGCTATGCGCATGACGCTCGCGTCGATTTTCTCAACTGGTCGATGGTGGACGCGGGCAGCTTCGACTACGCGGCCGACGCTTGGGGCTATTCAACCGGTGTTGCCGCCGAGTGGTATCGCGGTCCGTGGACCGTCCGGGTAGGCGCGTTCAACCTGTCCAAGGTGCCCAACGGCGAGACGCTGGAAAGCGGGTTCGGGCAGTTTCAACTCGACGGCGAGATCGAGCATCGACATACCATCAATGGTAACCCTGGCGCGATCCGGGTGACGGTGTTCCGCAACCGCGGCCGGTTCAGCAGGTTCGACGACGCCGTGACATTGGCCCGCGCGACCGGCCAGCCGGTTGATCCCGCGCTCACCCGCGAGCGGCGAAGCCGCGCGGGAATTAGCGTTAACGTCGAGCAGGCGATGAGCAAGGCAGTTGGCTTATTTGCCCGCGCAGGCCTCGCGGATGGATCGATCGAGCCTTATGACTTCACCGATATCGACCGCACCGCGCAGCTGGGCGCTGATATCAAGGGCATAAGTTGGGGTCGAGCTTCCGATACGATCGGGATTGCTGAGGTAGTCAACGGTATCGCGCGCTCGCATCGGCGCTACCTGAACGCGGGCGGGCTTGGCGTGCTCGTCGGTGACGGGCGGCTCACCAATCCGGGCGCGGAGCTGATTACCGAAGCCTACTATAGCTTTGTTGCGAGCAAGATCGTCAGCATCAGCGCCGATTATCAATTCATCGCGAACCCAGGTTACAACCGGGATCGAGGACCTGCCCACGTTCTTGCGTTCCGGCTACATGGCGCGTTCTGAGGCAATCGTGTCCTACTTGCGATAGGCGTTCCGCAGATCAGCGGCCCAGCCCGCGCTTAGCGGAAGAGCAGCGCCGGTCTGCTTTCACCCGCGCGCCGCCTGAAGTTCGATAGGGTGATCGAAACGCAGGCTCATTCAACTATAATGTTGCTACGTGTCAAAACCGGACGGTTGTGACGCAGCCGGTGCACGGCCCATCCAGCGATTTGAGCGACGCAGCGATTATTGGGAGGCTGCCGCATGCTGGGCCTGCTCACCTTTCATGTGCTTGAAATCGGCAAGGCGCTTCCCGGCTTCATCCCGAAAGGTTGCTCCCGTCGCGATCATGGCTCCGATTCGATCGAGGCGGAAGCAGCGGAAATCATCGGCCGCTTCGCACCAGGCCACCAGCAGCCAAACCGGGCCGAAAAACGTGACGGACAGCGGGCGCACCGTTCGCGTCGAGCGCGTGCCGTTCAGCGTCTCATAGTCGATGCGGAGCACGCGACGGTGTTGCGCGGCTCGCTTTAGTTCGAGCAGATCGACGTTGGGTGCGAACCGCGTGACCCATTGCGGTGCCCAGAATATATCCTGATCGACGCCGGCTTGGCCCGACGCGGGTAGCACGGCACGTATCTTCGCCAGCGCCGCGGCCGCTTGCTTAGCCACGGCCCCGTCGCTCCAGGTCGCCAGCACCCGCGCACCGAGCGCCAACGCTTCCGCTTCTTCGGCCGTCAGGTTGAGCGGGGGGTAGATGATAGCCCGGCTCCAGCGTGTAGCCGACCCCGGCCTCGCCCCGGACCGGAACGCCCGTGGCGACCAGCGCATCGATGTCGCGATAGAGGGGTCGGTTCCGGCTGAGGTCGAAATGACACCCTAAGCGGATCGGCCGGATTTGGGAGAATAGGCGACAGGCTGCTTTCGGTTTAGCGAGAAGCGCTATCGGCCGATCCACTGCGCCATGCCAATCGATGCAGGCGCAGTCGGGCTGAAGCCGTATTGAGCGTAAAGCCTGTTGGCCTCACCGTCAGCGATTAGGCTTACATAGGCTTCGGCAGGCGCTACCTGCCAAAGTGCTTCCATCAAGTTCGACACGATCACTAGAGGTGGCTCGGTTCATTTGAACAGCTCGGCGCGATTGCTAAGTGGAGCGTCCGCCGGTTTCATGCCGCTGCGAGA
>NZ_JASJVC010000108.1:0-7723 GCF_035019905.1 Sphingomonas sp. 10B4
CTCCAACTATTACAAGCCGTTCCACTGGCTGACGGTCGACGCCGACATTGCCTATGCCCATGCCCGCTTCCGCGATTACGATCCGGTCGGTCAGCACATTCCGGGCGCGGTCGAGGGGGTTGCCTGTCAATCGGCGTGCAGACGGGACCCCCGATCGGCGTCGAATAGGGACCCCCTTGGCGATGATGCGTGTGCTGGTGGGGATGGGCGATAGTCGCGATGCTTGCGCTGCAGGGAGGGCGTAGCCCGACCGGAGGCGCAAGCATCGCGAAGCCGTCTTGCTGTTGGTGGTGGCGGTGGCCTGGGGCCTCAGCTCCGGTTCTTGAACCGCCAGCTGTCGTTGCCGGTCTCGACGATGTCGCAGTGGTGGGTGATGCGGTCGAGGAGTGCGGTGGTCATCTTGGGGTCGCCGAACACGGTGGGCCATTCGCCGAATGCGAGGTTGGTGGTGATGATCACCGAGGTCCGCTCGTAGAGTTTGCTGACAAGATGGAACAGCAGCTGGCCGCCCGAGCGCGCAAACGGCAGATAGCCGAGTTCGTCGAGGACGATGAGATCGAGCCGGGCGAGCTGGGCGGCGAGTGCGCCGGCCTTGCCAATGCGGCTCTCCTCCTCGAGCCGGGTGACGAGATCGACGGTGTTGAAGTAGCGTCCACGGGCCCCGGCGCGAACGACGCTGGCGGTGATGGCGATGGCGAGGTGGGTCTTGCCGGTGCCGGTGCCGCCGACCAGCACGACATTGCGCCGCCCGGGCAGGAATGAGCCGGCATGGAGAGAGCGCACCAGCCATTCGTTGATCGGCATGCCGTCGAACACGAGCGCGTCGATATCCTTGATCACCGGCAGCTTGGTGGCGCCCATCCGGTAGCGGATCGAGGCGGCGTGGCGGTGAGCGGCTTCGGCGCGGAGTAGATCGGTCAGGATCTCCATGGCCGTGCGGTTGCGCTGGATGCCGGTGGTGACCGCCTCGTCGAACGCGCCTGCCATGCCCTTGAGGCCAAGGCCTCGCATCGCGTCGATCATCTCATGCCGCTGCACGGGCATCTCGAAGCTGATCGTAACGAGCACAGTTGGCGACCGGCGGATGCGCCAGCGCCAGGTCGGCCGACGTGACAATGGTCAGCGGCCGGGGCGGTTCGCGTCGCCGCGACAGGATATTGAGGATCACCTCGTCGCTGGCAGCCCCTTCGTCCAGCGCCTCACCGATTGCCGCCTCAACGGCATCGAGACCGTCGGTGAGGACCGCTGCCAGCACGCGGACAAAGCGCCGGTCGGCTTCGTCACCGGTGCCAAGCCTGCGACGCAGGCGCGTCAGCGCCGGCGGCAGGGTCCAGTCGTGGAACGGCGCACCGTTCCGCCACGCGCCGGGCTTCTTCGCCAGCACCGGCAGGTAATGCCACGGATCAAGGATCATCCGGTCGCGTCCGAAGAAGCGCGGATGCTCGGCAACGACATCGTCGCCGCAGCGAACGATGATCCGGTCGGCGTAAGCCCTGACCTGTACGACGCGGCGAACCGCTCGGGCCATCACCGAGTAGCGGTTGCGGTCAAAGCTGATCAGGCAGGTGCCGGTCACCGCATGATCGGTCTCGTGGAAGCCGTCGAACGGTGCCAGCATCGGCTGCAGCGCCGGTCGCTCGGCGTCGAGCGCCGCCGCGACCGTCATATCCTTTTGCTCGGGATGAGGATGAAGCATGGCCCAGCGGCGACACTCGGCCTCGAGCCAGCCGTTGAGTTCCGCGAGGCTGGCGAACCGCAAGCGCGGCTGGAAGAACCGACCGCGCATCGTCTGCACCTGGTGCTCGACCCGCCCCTTCTCCCAACCCGCCGCCGGCGAGCAGGCGGTCGGCTCGACCATGTAATGGTCCGCCATCACCAGGAAGCGCCGGTTGAATACGCGCTCCTTGCCGACGAACACTGTCGTCACTGCCGTCTTCATGTTGTCGTAGATCCCGCGCAGGGGCACGCCGCCGAAGAAGGCGAACCCGCGCGCATGCGCGTCGAACACCATCTCCTGCGTCTCGCGCGGATAAGCCCGCACATACACCGCCCGCGACGCGCACAGCCGCATGTGCGCAACCTTCACCCGCACGGGCAAGCCGGCGATCTCGACGTCCTCGTGGCTCCAGTCGAACTGATAAGCCTCGCCCGGCCTGAACAGCAGCGGGATAAAGGCTGGCGCGCCGTCGCCGACACCCTTGCGCCGCTCGACCGTCCAGCGCGACGCGTAGCGGCGGACGGCATCGTACGAGCTTTCGAAGCCGTCGCGCAGCAGCAGGTCGTGAACCCGCGTCATCCGCAGCCGGTCCCGCCGGGACCTCGCCTCGTTCTCGACGAGCAGCCTGTCCAGCCGCTCCTGAAAGGGACCGATCCGGGGCAGCGGCTGGACCGTGCGATGATAGTCAAACGCCCCTTCGGGCGCGCGGATCGCCTTGCGCACCACCTTCCGCGACAACCGCAAATCCCGCGCAATTGCCTTGATCGGCTTGCCGCCTGCGTACTCGCGCCGGACCCGTACAACCGTCTCCACTACCAGCATCCCAATCTCGCCCCCCGGACAATCCAGAAAGCTCGCTAAACTATCGAAATGAGGGGTCCCTGTTGGACGCCGATCACCCCGCTAACGGGGTCCTTTTTCCACGCCGATCTACACTGAAAGGTCGGCGCGCAAATTGGCTCGCGCTTCCGAGGTCGGACACCCGTTCACGACCCCCGAACACGAGACCTTCGTCTAGGCCGCCCATTCCGCCGGGTTTGCCTGCTCTCCGATGAGGGCGAGTCCGTGCGCGATCGATGTGAGCTCGCCGCCGGTGGCGATCCTGTCGGGATCGAAACGGCGCTCGAACATGGCGCGAACCGCGGGGATCAGCGAGGATCCGCCGGTCAGGAACACTCGGTCGACATCCTGAACCGCAGTGCTCGCGCGGGCGAGCACTGCGTCCAACGTGGCTTCGATCCGCCGAAGATCGTCCGCAATCCACTCCTCGAAATCGGCCCGGCGCACTTCGGCCGCGATCTCGACGCCGTCACCGCTGAACCGTAGCTCCGCATGCTCTGCGGCGGACAACTGGCGCTTGAGCCGCCCGACGGTGTCGTAGAGCGGAAACCCCTGCTCGTGCTCGATCATTGCGATCATACGGCCGATATGCCCGGGCTCGAGCGCGTCCCGCTGAAGGCGAGCCAGCTCGTCCAGTGTTCGCCGATTGCGCATCAAGGCGAGCCGGGACCAATCGGCGAACTCGGCGTAGTAGCCATCGGGTATGTCCAGCACCTTGCCCATTGAGCGGTAGCGTCCGCCCTTGCCCAGGAGCGGGAGCACCAACCGTTCCACGATGCGCTGATCAAATCGGTCGCCGGCAATGGCGACGCCGGACGACGCCAGCGGGACGCACCGCCGCGAAGCCCCGACCTCGCCGACGCGGACCAGCGAGAAGTCCGTCGTGCCACCACCGAAGTCCGCCACCAAGATCGTCGCAGGCTCGGTCAGGCGAGCAGCGTAACTGAACGCGGCGCCCAGCGGCTCGTGAACGTAGAACAACTCGGTGCCGAATTCGCGGAGCATCAGGTCGTAGCGCTGCCGGGCAAGCGCCGGATCGGGTCGCGCGCCCGCATACTCGACGGGGCGGCCCACCACCACGCGCGCGGGCCGATCGTCCAGCCGACCCCCGGCGTGTGCGACCAACCTCTGCAGGAACAACCTTCCCAGATCCTCGAAGCGAAACGGTCGATTGAAGATCAGCGCCCGTTCGAAGAGCGGGCTTGCCGCAACCGTCTTGAACGACTGCACGAAGCGACTGTCGAGGGGCGACTGGAGATATTCGGCGATCGCCCATGGCCCTGCCTCGTGCGCCACCCCGTTTCTGGCTTGCTCGTCCTCCCAGAAGCACAGTGCAGAGCGAAACACGGGACCGGTAGTCTCCCCGCCGGCGAATTCTACCAGGCGAGAGTTCCCTGCTCCGTCGGCGAGCGCCGCGACCGTGTTGCTCGTGCCGAAGTCGAGCCCGAGCGCGACCGCAGCCTTGGTGGTGCCCACGATGTACTCCTTGCGCGCAGATGGCTCCGCCGGTGCGGCACGCGCTTCTGACCGACGCGGAAGCAGGCCGCAACCATCGCCGCTAGCGCCCTCATGTGTTCTTCGTCCGATCGTGTCCCACTGAGTGGTGTAGCTTCGCCGGGGTAGTCCGGTGATCTCCGGCGAGGCCGGATTGATCAAGCGGCCATGGCTGGCAGCTCGACGAGCGGATCCTCGCTCATTTGCGAGATGCTTTCCAGTGTCATGTAACGGAAACGCTGGACGGCCCATTCGTCGTTCTGTTCGAGCAGGATCGCGCCGACGAGGCGGGTAATGGCCTCCTCATTGGGGAAGATGCCGACGACGTTGGTCCGTCGCTTGATCTCGCCGTTGACGCGTTCGATCGGGTTCGTCGAATGCAGCTTGAGCCGGTGCTGTGGTGCAAAGCTCATGTAGGCGAGGACGTCCTCCTCGGCGGTATCCATCAACGTTGCCAGCTTGGGCACGGTCGGGCGGAGCTGGTCGGCGACCTTGCGCCACTGGCCCTTGGCGGCGTCGGGCGTTTCCTGGGCGAAGGCGGTGGCAATGAAGGCCGAGACAACGCGGCGGCCGCTTTTGCCGGCGTGCGCCAGTGCGTTGCGGGAGCAGTGCACCCGGCAGCGTTGCCACGTGGCGCTGAACACGCGGGAGACGGAAGCCTTGATGCCCTCATGGGCATCCGAGATGACGAGCTTCACGCCGCGCAAACCACGACGCGCGAGACCGCGCAAGAAGTCGGTCCAGAAGGTTTCGGCCTCCGACGCGCCGATCGCCATGCCGAGCACCTCGCGGCGACCGTCGCTGTTAACGCCGACCGCGATGGTGACCGCGACCGAGACGATGCGGCCGTTCTGGCGGACCTTGAGATAGGTGGCGTCGATCCAGACGTAGGGCCAGTCGCCTTCGATGGGACGCTCGAGGAACGCCTTCACGCGGACGTCGATCTCTTCGCACAACCGGCTGACCTGGCTCTTGGAAATGCCGCTCATCCCCATGGCTTTGACGAGGTCATCGACCGACCGCGTCGAGATGCCCTGGATATACGCCTCCTGCACGACTGCGGTCAGCGCTTTCTCGGCAAGGCGTCGGGGCTCGAGAAAGCCGGGGAAGTAGCTGCCCTTCCGGAGCCTGGGGATGCGCCGCTCGACGGTGCCGGCCCGGGTCTCCCAGTCGCGCTCACGATAGCCGTTGCGCTGGGCGAGCCGGTCGTCGCTCTTCTCGCCATAGCCAGCGCCGGTCAGGCCACCGACCTCAAGGGACATCAGCCGTTGCGCGGCAAAGCCGATCATCTCGCGCAGAAAATCAGCGTCGGCGCTCTTCCCCACCAGCGCCTGCAGGTTCATCATATCGTCGGTCATCGGTGATCTCCGTCGGTTGAGTGTCGCAACCCAAACCTATCCGAAGATCGCCGGTGGCCAACCGCGAGCTACACCACCACCAGGGACACGACCCACCGAACCCACCGAGCCGCAACGATCGCGGCGTTGCCCACGAGAATGGCTCGATCGAGAGTCCGCACGGACATCTCAAGAAGGCGGTCACCGACGCGCTGCTGATGCGGGGCACCAGCGACTTCGCCGATCTCACCGCCTACCGCGGCTTCATCGACGAGATCGTCAGCCGCAAGAACGCGCGGATCGCCAGACGCATCGAGGCCGAGCGCGCCGTCCTCCAGCCGCTGCCGGGCCGCCGGACCTGCGATTACGAGGAGACGATCGTCACCTCGTCGAGCGGCTTCACCCTGCGCAAGGTGTTCTACACCGTGCCGTCACGGCTGATCGGCTACCGCCTGCGGGTCCGGCTCTTCGACGACCGCCTCGAGCTGTTCATGGGCGGTACGCCGCTGATGACGCTCGACTGCGGCCGGGCCGATGCCAACGGCAAGCACGGCCACGTCGTCGATTATCACCACGTCATCCACGCCCTGCGCAAGAAGCCGATGGCACTGCTCGGGCTGGTCTACCGTGCCCAGCTGTTCCCGCGCGACGCCTATCGACAGACCTTCGACCGGCTGCTCGAGCAACTCCCCGAACGCCCCGCCTGCCGGCTGATGGTCGATCTGCTGTTTCTCGCGCATGACCGGAACTGTGAAGCCGAGCTCGCCACGGTCCTCGTCGGCGAACTCGCCGCCGCCCGCCTGCCTGACATGGCGACGCTACGATCCCGCTTCGCGCCCGATCCCGCGATGCTGCCCGACGTCACCGTCACTCGTCTTCCGCTCAGTGCCTATCAGGCGTTGCTGGGCCAGCAGAGCGGGGTGCCGGCATGACCGGCACCATCGACGACGCCCGGCTGACCCTGATGCTTAACGACTTGCGTCTGCCCGCGATCAAGCAGGGCTGGCCGGCGTTCGCCCTACGCTCCGACAAGGAGGGCTGGCCGGCGGCGCGCTTCCTCGCCGCGCTGGCCGAGCACGAGGTCGCCGAACGCGACCGCCGCCGCATCGAGCGTCATCTCGCCGAGGCCCGGCTCCTGCCCGGCAAGACCCTCGACAGCTTCGACGTCGACGTCGTGCCGATGATCTCCAAAGCCCATGTCATGGCGATCTGCGCCGGTGACGCCTGGATCGCCAGCGGGGCCAACATCATCCTGGTCGGCGGACCCGGCGGCGGCAAATCGCATCTCGCCTCCGCGATCGGCCTCGGCCTGATCGAGAATGGCTGGCGCGTGCTGTTCGCCCGCACCTCCGACCTCGTCCAGAAGCTCCAGGTCGCTCGCCGCGAACTGGCGCTCGAAACGGCCATCACCCGGCTCGACCGCTTCGACCTGCTGATCCTCGATGACCTCGCCTATGTCAGCAAGGACCAGGCCGAGACCTCGGTGTTGTTCGAGCTGATCAGCGCCCGCTACGAACGCCGCTCGACGCTGATCACCGCCAACCAGCCGTTCGGCGAATGGGGCAAGATCTTCCCCGATTCCGCCATGACCCTCGCCGCCGTCGACCGCCTCGTCCATCACGCCACGATCTTCGAGATGAACGTCGACAGCTTCCGCCGCCGCGCCGCTGCCGACCGCAAACACCACGGCGCCGGCCGACCCCCAAGCTACGCGACAATCAAGAATATCGCCGCTGTGTCGCCCAGCGACAATCAACTCGAAACTTGAGGCTTGCCAGCGACAAACACACCGCACATCTTGGCCCCGTCGCGGTCAGACGTTCTCATCCTGATCGTCGCGCTCTCGTACCCGGATCGTCGCGCAACACGGCATTACCCGGCGCTGGGCGCGGCGGGGAACACGACCGTCAGCACCCAAGGATCAGCGCACCACCTCGGCGTACATCTACGGCGCGATCTGTCCGGCCGAGGGCAAGGGCGCGGCGCTGGTGCTGCCCCGCTGCAACACCGAAGGCATGACGGTGCACCTCGCCGAGATCGCCGCCGCCGTCGCGCCGGGTGCCCAGCCGTGCTGCTCCTCGATCAAGCCGGATGGCATCTCTCGGCGGGCCTCGTCATTCCCGGCAACATCACGCTACTGCCGCTGCCGGCGAAATGCCCCAAGCTCAACCCCGTCGAAAACGTCTGGCAGTTTGAACCGTCCCGGGTTTCTCGGAGGCTCCTACTTGTGAGAAGGAGCTACCATGAGCAAGACGACAAACAAGTTTTCACCTGAAGTCCGTGAGCGCGCGGTTCGGATGGTTGACGAGCATCGTGCCGATTACGGTTCGGAATG
>NZ_JASJVC010000109.1:0-7436 GCF_035019905.1 Sphingomonas sp. 10B4
CGTCTGGACCGCCGACCCCGATAAAATCATCGCCGCGGTCAGACGCGGGCACCAAGTGTTAGATTCGGACCACTAGGACGTGGCCATGAACAAGACACCCATCAGAACAAAATTCGTGAAGCGACTGGTTCTTATCAACGATCAGCTCTGTTTCGCGGCGCTGGGCGGACACGAACTCGGTATGACGCTATCCGCACTCGCAGGCGCGTCTCCTGACGGGTTCACTACGAGCGTGTTCCCCGCCAATCCTTATGCACGCCGCATCTATCGCCAGATGAAGGATCTTCCTGCGTTCGCGATGGCCTCGGAGCAGATCGAACTGCAGATGGGCGTCGTGACCGGCGTCGAGCACGCGCTCGCCTATGTCGAGGAAATCGAGAGTTTTCGTGCGGTCGTGCACGCGAGCCCAGCCGATGGCATCGCCGTGAAGGCAGCCGAGGACCAGCTTCTGGCGAAAATGACGGAGTGGTCGACCTCGGCGCCCGTGACTGGAAATTACCGGACGCTTGGATATCTCCGTTTGCTACGAAACCACTACGCCCATGTGAACGAAGAGCCCACGTCCGCGTTCGCGGCATACCTTGCGAACCACTCCCACCACCTCCAACGGTTTTGGACAAACGGCATCACAGATCTTGGTGGTGTTCAGTTCCGGACGTTGCCTGACGGGCCACTAACGCCCGACAACGCATTCGCGCTGATGAACGTTTTGCGCGTGATGATCGAAAAGATCGACCAAGAGTTCGTGGCTACGCTAACGCTGGCCGACGTGATCTGGGTGGTTGCCGCGGAGGTGTTCGACCGCGTCAAGGGGAATGACCGCAACCCGGAGCCTTTTGCCCGAAAGGTCCGAGCGGCGCTTCGGGAAGGATACGGCGAGAAATTCGCCACGATGCTCGTTCGCCGAGGTATCGACGGCTACCTGAGTCATAGGGAAGATCAGCGCACCGGTGGGTGATGCTCCCAAAGCACCGGAGAATGTCGTGCCGCTGCCGGTTGCTTCGCATCCAAAGATATCGACTTTCGCACCACCGGTGTGAGATCCTGCGTCTGACGGAGATTTTGCCGTCCAACGATAGGAGGCATCCAGTGCCCTATATGATACATCCGCACGTCACCAATCAGCGCTCGGTCGTCGAGAACGGGACGACTGTTCTCACAGCCGACACGACGGTCGTACTCGACTGTCGCGACAAGGCTTTCAGCCGTTGCGCCCGAGAAAAGCTTGAGCGTGAGCAGGTACGCGTCAGCCGTCGCTTCGGCTTCGGCGAGGTTCGCCTCAGCCAGATCTGATCTGGCGTATCGGATTGGCGCCCGGAGCTTCGGTTCCGGGCGCCTTTTTTCTCTCTACAGTCCACGACTGGCCTTGTTAGGCCGGGTTGATGTTCTGCAGCATGATGCTGCCGAGGGCACGAAGCACCTCCGCGATCGCCGGCTTGCGCGATACCGTTGTCATGGGCGAAGTCGCAAATGCGGGCGTTGGGTTAGCCATGGCTCAAGTGCGGGCATGGAGGTGACATCAGGCGGCGGCGGGCCCGTTAAGCCTGGTATTTCAACGGCCCGACTGAAAAAGCTGGGACTGACGGCAGGCTCGCTATGCGTGTCTGCGGCTGTCCAAGAGCATCGCTGTGCATCAGCGGCGCACGGTAATTGCAACCGGACAAGGCATTGGCGCGCCCGGAGGGAGTCGAACCCCCGACCGAGGAGGTAGAAGCTCCTTGCTCTATCCAACTGAGCTACGGGCGCGCACTGGCTTCGCCATTAGCGCGGATTGCGTGCGCGCGAAACCGGCTTCATAGCTTGGTTCGATCAGGGAGCGAAACGACATGGACGGTTTGAAGACGATCACCGCGGAGCAGACGCGCGGTCGCGAATTCCGCTATTTCGATTTCGTCATGGTCGCCTTCGTCGTCGTCCTGTTGCTGTCGAACGTCGTCGGTGCGGGGAAACGCTCGGTGATCGACTTGCCGTGGATCGGGCCCTGGCCGTTCGGCGCGGGAATCCTGTTCTTCCCGGTCAGCTATGTGATCGGCGACATCCTGACCGAGGTGTACGGCTATGCCCGCGCGCGGCGCTGCGTGTGGGCGGGGTTCGGCGCGCTGATCTTCCTCGCGCTGATGGAGCAGATCGTCGTCGCGTTGCCGTCGGCGGCGGCATGGAACGGGCAGGCGGCGTACGAATATGTCTTTGGTCGCTCGATCTTCGTCGATCCTGCCGCGGCGACCGGCTTGCGCATCATCCTCGCCTCGGTGACGGCCTTCTGGGTCGGCGAATTCGCCAACAGCTTCGTGCTCGCCAAGCTCAAGATCCTGACCGAGGGCCGGATGCTGTGGACGCGGACGATCGGTTCGACCGTCGTGGCGCAGGGGTTCGACAGCTTGATCTTCTACCCGCTCGCCTTCTACGGCGCGCCCGATTGGCCGGTCGAGGCGATGCTCGCGGTGATGGTCAGCCAGTTCTTGTTGAAGGTGTCGTGGGAGGTGCTGCTGACGCCGTTCACCTATCTCGTGGTGAACTTCCTCAAGCGTGGCGAGGGGGTCGACGTGTACGACCGCGGGACCGACTTCTCGCCGTTCCGCGCGCGGGTGTAGCGGCCGCTTCGGTTTTGCCCCAACTCGTCACCCCGGCCCTGTGCCGGGGCCCACCGTGCCGCGTTCGCAACGGGCGCAGCACGCGCGTCCCGGTGGACCCCGGGACAAGCCCGGGGTGACGACGGTTTGTTACGCCCCGACCGCCTCGAACAGGCCCTCGAACATGCGCCGGCCGTCGTCGCCGCCATGCGCCGCGGTTTCGATCCTCCGCTCGGGGTGCGGCATCAGGCCGAGCACGTTGCCCGCCGGGCTGAGCACGCCGGCGATGCCGCGCGCCGAGCCGTTGACCGGCCCCGCATAGCGGAACGCGACACGGCCTTCGCCCTCCAGCCGGTCGAGCGTTTCCGCGTCGGCCGAGTAATTGCCGTCGTGATGCGCGACCGGATAGACGATCTGCTCGCCCGCGGCGTAGCGGCTGGTGAAGACGCTCTGGCTGGTGCCGACCGTCAGCGCGACGTCGCGGCAGACGAAATCGAGCCCGGCATTGCGCATCAGCGCGCCCGGCAGCAGGCCGGCCTCGGTCAGGATCTGGAAGCCGTTGCAAATGCCGAGCACGGGCACGCCGCGCCCCGCCGCGTCGCTCACCGCGCGCATGATTGGCGATCGCGCGCCGATCGCGCCCGAGCGGAGATAGTCGCCGTACGAAAAGCCGCCGGGAATCGCGATGAGGCCGACGCCGTCGGGCAGTTCGGTCTCGGCGTGCCACACCATCGTCGGCGCGGTGCCGCCGATCTGCTCGAGCGCGGTCGCGATGTCGCGGTCGCAGTTCGAGCCGGGGAAGACGAGGACTGCGGTCTTCATACGCGCTCGACCCGATAGTTTTCGATGACGGTGTTGGCGAGCAGCTCGCGGCACATCGCGTCGACGCGCTCGTCGGTGGTGTCGTCGGCGACGTCGAGTTCGATCAGCTTGCCCGCGCGGACATCGTTGACGCCGGCGAAACCGAGGGTGCCGAGCGCCTTGTGGATCGCGCGGCCCTGCGGATCGAGCACGCCGGGCTTCAGCGTGACGAAAATGCGGAGCTTCATGGGGCTTGTCCTGGCTACGACGGTTGAGCGCGCAAGCCTATGGCGACCCGCGGCCCGTGTCGCAAGCTTTACGCGCGCGGCTCACTCGGCCTTGGGCACCACCGCCGCGCCGCCGAACCAATGCGGCAGGCCGATCGTCGTCGCGATGCCGTAGCGGGCGAGCGCGGGCTTGGGCCACGGGCCGGTCAGATAGAGCGGCGCGAAGCCGCCATCATCTTTCCCTGCGAGCAAGGCGCGGACATGCGCGTCACCCAGCCAGCGTTCGTCGCCGGTGAAGGCGCGGCGCAGCGCGACGGCATGGACTCGGCCGGACACCAGGATCTGGTGATAGTCGAACGAATTGCGCAGCTCGCCGGTCGTGTCGGCCATCCAGGCGGTGGCGAAATAGGTCGGGATCCATTCCGCCGCGTTGGGGGCGGGGAAGATCACCATCCGCGCGGGCTCGCTCGGTCTGACGCGGACGGGCTCGAGCCGGATCGTCAGCGCGAGCAGTACCGGCACGAGCGCGACCAGCAGGATCGGGCGGCGGCGCGCGTCGAGCAGGAAGCGCAGCGCGAACAGGCCGAACAGCGGCAACACCCATTTGAAATAGTGCAGATTGTTGAAGCGCCACAGGCCGGTCGGCAGCAGATCGACATACGCCAGCATCAGCACGCCGTAGATTACCCCCGCAGCGGCGACGGTGAGCGTCACGGGCCGTCGCGCAGGCGGCGTCGCGAGGCACGCCGCGATCAGCCCCGCGCCGCCGAGCAGCAGCCACGGCGCATATTCGAGCAACCCCATCCCCTCGCCGAACCAGCCGCGCGGGTCGACCAGTACGACATACGCCTTCCAGCCAAGCCAGGCGAAGGTGAAGCCGTATTGCGCCGAATAGAGCATGTAGGGGCTGGGGGCGGGGCCATAGATTGCGATGTAGAGCGTGGCGAGGAGCGCAAAGGCGAGCGCGAAGCTGCCGATCGCGATACCAGCGGCGCGCCCGTCGCGCGCACGGTAGAGCGCTGCCGCCGCCGAGAGCGCGATGATCGCGCCGATGATCGCATCGCCGGGCCGAGCGAACGGGATCAGCCCGAGCGTGATGCCGATGATGCTCGCGGGCCAGCGGGATGTGGTGGTGGGGCTGTCCCCTTCTCCTGCACCCCGGCGAAGGCCGCGGCCCAGGAGCGCGCGGGCCGTAGGCTCGGGCAGCGCTTCGTTAGCCGCTGCATCGCGACTGGGCCCCGGCCTTCGCCGGGGTACGGACATGCGTGGATCCGCCCACAACCGCGCCATCGCGCCGAGCGCGAGCCACAGCAAGGCCGCCGAGGGTGTCGTCGTCCAGGGCTCGATCCACAGCTTGGCGATGCCGAATTGGGCGAGCGTCGTCGCGGCGAACAGCAGTGCCGCCCCCGCGCCGGGCACGCCGAATGCACGCGCAACGCTCCGGAACCCGGCGAAGGCGAGCAGATAGCAGGCGAGATCGACGAAGAAGAAGGGCTGGCTCGGCCACGCCTGCAGGAACGGCATGCCGAGCAGCGGGTAGAGCAGCGGATAATAATGGACGGCAGGATCGAAGTTCCCCGCCGCCAGCGCGCTCGCCGAGCGCACATACAACGCCTGGTCCTGCCAGTCGTGCCAGTAGAGCAGAGAAGGGTCGCGCAAGCCGGGAAGCCCGACCACGCGCCACACCGTCAACAGATACGCCAGCGCGAGCGCCGCGAACGGCCAGGCCGCCCGCGCCAGCGCTCGCGCTTGCATTGGGGCTTACTTGCCCTTGTTCAAACGATGCTGCTCGAGATCGAGCACCGCACCGTCGGTCTCCTCGGTCAGCAGGCCCAGGCGGCGCGCGACTTCCTGATACGCTTCCACTTCACCGCCGAGATCGCGACGGAAGCGATCCTTGTCGAGCTTCTCGTTGGTCGTCATGTCCCACAAACGACAGCCATCGGGGCTGATCTCGTCGGCGAGCAGGATGCGCGGATAGTCGTTGTCCCACACGCGCCCGAATTCGAGCTTGAAGTCGACGAGACGGATGCCGATCCCGGCGAACAGCCCGCACAGGAAATCGTTGATGCGGATCGCGAGGTCGGCGATGTCGTGCATCTCCTCCTGGCCCGCCCAGCCGAACGCGGCGATATGCTCGTCGGTGATCATCGGATCGCCGAGCGCATCGTCCTTGTAATAATATTCGATGATCGTGCGCGGCAGCTGCGTGCCTTCTTCGATCCCGAGGCGAGTCGAGATCGAGCCCGCCGCGACGTTGCGCACGACGACTTCGATCGGGATGATCTCGACCTGGCGGATCAACTGCTCGCGCATGTTGAGCCGGCGGATGAAGTGCGTCGGCACGCCGATCAGCCCGAGCAACGTGAAGATGTGCTCGGAAATCCGGTTGTTGAGCACGCCCTTGCCGCTGATCGTGCCCTTTTTCTGGGCGTTGAAAGCGGTGGCGTCATCCTTGAAATATTGGATCAGCGTACCCGGCTCGGGACCCTCGTAAAGGATCTTGGCCTTGCCTTCGTAGATCTGGCGGCGGCGTGCCATGTGCGCGGAAACCCTTAAATGAAGCGGCCCCGGCAACGCGATCGCGGGCCGGGGCGGGAAGAGCAGCGGCTATACCGGATGCATGCCGGGGGTGCAATCAGCTTGGCGCGGGCGTCAAGTGACCGCGTTGCGCGTGGCGAACGCCGGATCGGCGTAGCTGCCGTCGCCGAGGATTTCGCCGAGTATCGCGCCCGCGCGGACCACGTCTTCGAAGCCGAGATACAGCGGCGTCAGCCCGAAGCGCAGGATGTCGGGATCGCGGAAATCGCCGATCACGCCGCGCGCGATCAACGCTTGGCACAGCGCATAGGCTTGCGGGTGGCGGAAGCTGATATGGCTGCCGCGCGCGCTCGGGTCGGCGGGTGACACGCATTCGAGGCCGAGGTTTGCCCCGATCGCGGCGAGCGCGTCGAACAGGGCGGCGCTCTTGGCGGCGACCTGCTGCTGGTCGACGTCGCGCCACAGGTCGATCCCGGCCTCGAGCCCGGCCATCGCCAGCATCGAGGGGGTTCCGGCGAGCCAGCGCTTGATGCCGGGGGCGGGGCTGTAGGCGTCGCCGAACTCGAACGGCGCGGCATGGCCCATCCAGCCCGAGAGCGGGCTGGCGAGCTGCTCCTGCAACCGGCGCGAGACGAACAGGAAGGCCGGCGCGCCGGGGCCGCCGTTGAGATATTTGTAGCCGCAGCCGATCGCGAGATCGGCGCCCGCGCCGCCCAGGTCGAGCGGGATCGCGCCGACGCTGTGGCTGAGGTCCCACAGAGCGAGCGCGCCGGCGTCGTGCGCGCGGGTGGTCCAGGCCGCCATGTCGAATCGCTCGGCGGTCTTGTAGTGGACGTGGGTGAGCATCAGCAGCGCAGTATCGCCGTCGATCGCTCTGGCGAGATCGGCACGTGCGACCGCGTTGAGGAGCGCGCCGGGGACGCAGCCGGCCGCGCCCTCGGCGATGTGGAGGTCGGTCGGGAAATTGCCCGTCTCGCTGACGATCGTCGTGCGGGGTGCTGCGTGGCGGAGTGCGGCGACGAGCAGCTTGAACAGGTTGACCGAGGTCGAATCGGCGACGATGACTTCGTCGGGCTCGGCGCCTATGAGCGCGGCGATCTTGCCGCCGATGCGCTGCGGCGCGTCGATCCAGCCTTCGTTCCAGCTGCGGATCAGCCGCTCGCCCCATTGTCGCTCCGCCATGTCGGCGAGTGCGGGCGCGGTGGCGCGGGGGAGCGGGCCGAGCGAGTTGCCGTCGAGGTAGATCACACCTGCGGGGAGCGCGAAGCGGTCGCGATACTGTCTCTTATACACATCT
>NZ_JASJVC010000110.1:0-7403 GCF_035019905.1 Sphingomonas sp. 10B4
AGATGTGTATAAGAGACACCCCCAACCCCTCCCCTGAAGGGGAGGGGAGGATACGGTCGGCGCTCTCCGCCGCCACGAACTTCCTTGCCGACGTCAGCGAAACCCCCCGCCTCGATGCCGAGCTGCTGATGGCGCATGCACTCGGCATCCCCCGCGAGCAGCTCCTGCTCAACCGGCTCGACTCCGCCACCCCGCACAGCTTCGGCCCGTTGCTCGCGCGCCGGCTCGCACATGAGCCGATCGCCTATATCACCGGCACCCGCGCGTTCTGGACGATCGAGCTCGCGGTCGGCCCGGGCGTGCTCGTGCCGCGCGCCGACAGCGAGACGCTGCTCGACGCAGCGCTCGCGCATTTCGGCAAGGCCGGACCGCGCCGTATCCTCGATCTCGGCACCGGCCCCGGAACGCTGCTGCTCGCCGCGCTCGACCAATGGCCGGGCGCGACCGGCCTCGGCGTCGATGCGTCGCCCGAGGCGCTCGCTTATGCGACGCGCAACGCCGCCACGCTCGGCCTCGCGACCCGTGCCGAATTCCGCACCGGCGATTGGGCGACCGGGCTCGACGGCGTGTTCGACCTCATCCTCTCGAACCCGCCCTATATCGGCGCCGACGAACCGCTCCCCGCCGAGGTCCGTGCGCACGAACCCGGCATGGCGCTGTTCGCCGGCGCCGACGGGCTCGACGACTATCGTCGCATCGCGCCGCAGCTCCCCGCCCTGCTCGCGCCCGGCGGCGCCGCGATCATCGAAATCGGCTCGACCCAGGCGCCTGCCGTCACCGCTCTGCTCGCCGCACAAGGCCTCGCGGTCGCGCTGCGGCACGATCTCGCGCGCCACCCGCGCGCGCTGATCGCAACGCACAGCGCGTGATATTGCGTTCGATCAGCACAATATTGTGCTTGGAGATTGCCTCGCGACCCGCTATTAGACAGCGCAGGGGCACGCATTCTCACCATAGTCGGTTGAAAATGGGCTGGTGTCCGCCTCCATCGTCATGCAGTCGCCCCGTCCGGCGACGCTGGCAAGCGCGCAATGCCGATGGTCGGTGGCCGGCGCGCAGGGGGCATTGCATCCATATTTCTGGAGCGTGACCAGGTTGGTTCCCAAGAACAGGACAACAAGACGTTGATCAATAATCGTCAGGCCGGCCGCCGTCGCGGCCGTGGCGGGCAGCAGCAGCGCTCGTCGGGTGGTGGTGGAAATCCGGGTCGTCAGGACACCGGCAACCGCATCGACAATCGCGCCCGCGGCAATGCCGCGCAATTGCTCGAGAAATATAAGACGCTCGCGCGCGACGCGCAGATGCAGGGTGACCGCGTCAACGTCGAATATTACCTCCAGTTCGCCGATCACTATTTCCGCGTGCTCGCCGAAACGCGCGCGCGCTTCGAGGAAAATGGCGGCGCGGTCTCGACCAAGCGGATTCAGGGCGCGACGCTCGACGAGGACGAGCCCGATTACGAGGACGAGGGCGAGCGCGTCGTCGAGCAGCCGCGTCAGGAGCAGGCCCGTCAGGACCAGCCCCGCCAAGACCAGCCCCGTCAGGATCAGCAACGCCACGATCAGTCGCGCGGCGATCAGCAGCGCGGCGGCCAGAACGGCTATCGCCAGGACGGCAACCGCCAGGATGGCAACCGTCAGGACGGCAATCGCGGTTACGCGCAAAACGGCCAGTCCAATCACGCTGCGGCGAACGGGCAGTCGAATGGGCAGCACGGCAGCGAGCAGCGCGAAGCCGCGCAAGGCTATGAGGATCGTCCGCGTGGTCGCGTGAATGGCAATGGCGAGGGCGGTTACGATCGCCAGGCCGAGCCGCAGCGCGAAGAACGTGCCGAGCGCCAGCCGCGCGGCGAGCGCTACGAGCGTCCCGACCGCGTGTCGCGCGCGCCCGAACCCGTCGCCGAAGCGCAGCCCGCCGGTGTGGAGCTTCCGCTCGACGCCGCAGCGCCGGTCGAGCCCGTCGCCGAAGCGCCACGTCGCGGGCGTGGCCGTCCACGCCGCGAAGTCGCGCCGATCGTCGAAGCGCCCGTGACGTCCGACGCAGCCGGCTCGGACGATGCCGGTTTCGAGGATAACGGTTTCGCCGCCGATCGCTTGCCGCCGTCGCTCAACGTCTCGGCAGTCGTCGAGCCCGAGTTCGGCCAGGAAGGCGACCTCGTCGAAAAGCCACGCCGCCGTCGCGGCCGCCCGCCCGCAACCGCGGCAACCACGGTCGAATAGTCACGCTATGTCCTCACCCCGGCCGCGCGCCGGGGTGAGCGTCCCACACGCTCGCCGCAGCGAAGGGATTGTAACACCGTCGTTATATTCCTAGCCTATTCCCCAAGATACGAAGTGGGGAGGCGACATGCGGATCTGGCTGGCGACGACGATGCTGTGGGCCCCGGCGCTCGCCTGCGCGCAGACCACCGCCCTACCGCAAGACGAAGGTGCGCGCTCGGGGCAGGGCGACGTCGCGGTCACGATCTACAATAACGATCTCGCCTTGATTCAGGACACGCGCCAGCTCGCGCTTCCACGCGGCCGCAGTCGCCAGGATTTTGCCGACGTCTCCGCGGCGATCCGCCCCGAGACCGTCACGCTCAAGACAACGGGCGCGAGCATCGTCGAGCAGAATTTCGATTACGACCTGCTCTCGCCGCAAAAGCTGATGGACAAGGCGGTCGGCCAGACCGTCACGCTTGTCCGCACCAACCCCGCGACCGGCGCCGAGACGCGCGAGGAGGCCCGCGTGCTCGCCAACAATGGCGGCACGATCGTCCAGATCGGCAGCCGGATCGAAGTGCTCGACCGCAGCGCCGGTCGCGTGATCTTCCCGACGCTGCCGCCCAATCTGCGCGCGCGCCCGACCTTGTCGGTCACGCTCGACAGCGATGCGGCGGGGACGCGCCCGGCGACGCTCAGTTATCTGTCGCGCGGGCTCGGCTGGAAGGCCGATTATGTCGCCTTGTTCGATGAAAAGGCGGGCAAGCTCGACGTCCAGGGCTGGATAACGCTGAACAACACCAGCGGCACGACCTTCACCGCCGCCAAGACGCTGCTCGTCGCGGGATCGGTCGGCAGCGCCGAGGACGACAATGGCCCGCGCTATTCCGCGCGCCCGACCACGCCGCGCGGCAACCAGTCGGGCACCGAGACCGCCAACCGCGAACAGCTCGGCGATTTCTACCTCTACCCGCTCGCCGAGCGCACGACGATTGCGACCGCACAGACCAAGCAAGTCAGCTTTCTCGACGTCGCCGGGTCGCCCGCCGCCAAGGCGTTTTTCTATCGCAACCCGTGGCTCGCGACGCAGAGCGAAGCCAAGAGCGTCGATACCGTGCTCACCTTCAGCTCGTCGCGCGACGGCGGGCTCGGCGATGCGCTCCCCGCCGGGACCGTCCGCGTCTATATGCGCGATGCGCGCGGCGCGCCGCAATTCATCGGCGAAAGCGCCATCCCGCACACGCCAATGGGCTCGCGGCTCGCGCTCAAGACCGGCGAGGCGTTCGACGTGAAGATGCTGCCGGTGGTGGAAAAGCGCGAGCGGATCTCGGCGGATCGCTGGCGCACGACGATGCGCTACACGCTGACCAACGCGCGCGCGACCGAAGCGGTCGTCGATGTCGCGCAGGACGGGCTCGACACTTGGTGGCACGACACCCGCGTCGTGACGGAGAGCCAACCGAGCGAGCGCGTCACCGCCGACGAGGCGGTGTGGCACGTCCGCGTCCCCGCCAATGGCACGGCGAGCGTGACCGCGACTTTCGACACGCGGTACTGAGCCCGGTGCGCCGCGCGCTGCGATGGCTGAGCGTGCTGCTCGTCGCGGTCGTCGCGCGCGCGGCGCCGGCGCAGACGGTCTCGCCCGCGCCCGACCGCGTTGCGGTGACGATCTACCGCGCGCCCGATCGATCGGCGGACTCGCCGATCGATCTAAGCTGGCTGGGCGGCTATGCGCTGATCACCGAGCAGCGCCGCGTGGCCATCCCGGCTGGGCGCACCACGCTCCGCTTCGAAGGTGTCGCGGCGGGGATCCTGCCCGAAAGCGCCATCGTGACCGGGTTGCCGAATGGCGTTCGCGAGAAGAATCTCGATGCCGAGCTGCTGTCGCCGCGCAGCCTCTACGCGGGGACTTTCGGCCGCCCCGTCACGCTTCGCCGCACCATCGCCAAGCGGAGCGTCGAAGAATCCGCGATCATCCGGTCGAGCCCCGATGGCGCGGCGATTGTCCAGACGCGCGACGGCGTGGTCGCGGTCGATTGCGGGCCGGCCACGGAGACGCTGGTCTATAATGGCATCGCGTCGGGGCTGTCGTCCAAACCGACTTTGTCGGTCGCGCTCGACTCGCCGCGCGCTGCGACCTTCACGATCACGCTGTCGTATCTTGCCTGGGGTTTCGACTGGCAGGCGAACTACGTCGCGACGCTGAAGCCGGACGGCCGCAGCGCCGACCTGCTCGCCTGGGTCACGCTCGCGAGCGGCGATTCGACGAGCTTCGCCGATGCCGAGACGATGGTCGTCGCCGGGCGCGTGAAGCGCGAGGACCGCGCGCCCTATCCATATGCGCGCGGCAGTGCACCGCTGACGTTTCACTGCTTTGCGCACCCGATCGCGGATTTGGTGCCCGGCGCACCGCCCCCGCCGCCGCCAGCCGAGACAATGGATATCGTCGTGACCGGAATGGCGATGCGCGCGCCGCGCCGGGTGACGCAGGAGGATCTCGGCGACCTCAAGCTCTACCGCGTGCCCGATCGCACGACGGTCGCAGCGCTCGCGCAGAAACAAGTGGCGTTGCTCGATCGGCAAGCCGTGCCGGTCGATATCCTGTATGTCGCGACGGTCGACGCTGCGGGCGAGGCCGGCGCGCCGCACCTCACGCTGCGCGCGCTCAATCGTAGGGCGAAGGGGCTCGGCGTGCCGCTTCCCGCCGGGCCGGTCGCGGTGTTTCAGCCGCGCGGCGATGCCGCCGTGCTGATCGGCGAAGGGGCGATCGACGACAAGGCAGTCGGTGAGCTGGTCGAGGCGAATCTGGCGGTCGCGACGCAAGTCACGCTCGAGACGACGCCGCGCGAGAGCGGCGCCAATCGCGGCAAGGCGTGGGAAGACGTCGCGCTGACCCTGCGCAACGCCAATCCTCATCCCGTCCGGTTCGAGTTGCAGTTCGATCCGCGGATTGCGCCGCGCGTGTCGCATCCCACGAGCGCGCTGACGCACACCAACGGCAAGCTGGTCTGGGCGATCGAGCTTCCCGCCAATGCCACGCGCGGGCTGGGCTATCGCGTATCGGCCGATCGCTAGCGATTGCAGGGCGCGGCTTCCCAAGCGCTGCCAAACGTGGAATCCTCCAGCGCCTGAGAGACTCGGCTGACGAGCGCAGACAGGAGAGAGCCAATGACGATCGCGGCAATCCTTCGCACCAAGGGCGGCGAGGTGGTCTCGATCACCGCCGAGCAGACCGTCGGCGACGCGGTCGCCTTGCTCGCCGAGCGCCGCGTCGGCGCGGTCCCGGTGATGGCAGGCGATGCGGTCGTCGGCATCTTTTCCGAACGCGACGTGATCCACGCGATCGCCGCGCATGGCGGCGCTGCGATGACGCGCAGCGTCGGCGACACGATGACCGCGCCGCCGATCACCGTCGCCCCGGGCGAAGCGGTGATCGGTGCGCTGTCGCTGATGACGCGGCGGCGGATCCGGCATTTGCCCGTGGTCGATCAGGGCCGCGTGGTCGGCTTCGTCTCGATCGGCGATCTCGTCAAATATCGCATCGACAAGATCGAGGCCGATGCCGAGGCGATGCGCAGCTACATCCAGTCGGCGTGAGGGTCAGGTCGGGATCGGCTGCTTGCGCACCACCGCGATGAGCTCGCGCACCGCGGCGCGCGAGAAGACGAGCAGCCAGCCGACATAGACGAGAGCACCGGTCGTCACGAGGATCGCAAGGTCGGGCCAGTCGGGTAGCGGCGGGAGCAGCGCCGCCACGAAGGTGACGCACAGTGCCATCGCGGTTGCCGCGCACAGCGCCGGCGAGATCGCGTGGAAGATTCGGCGCAGGTCGGTCCCGATCACGGGGAGCGAGCGCCACAAGCTGAAGCCGAGATAGATCGGATAGGTGAGGATCCACGCGGTGGCGAGGCCGGTCGCGCCCCATTGCACCGCGACGAGGAAGCCGCTCGACAGCACCAGCGCGCCGAATGCGCCGTTGCCGACGCCGATACCGGGGCGCCCGCGCGCATCGCAGGCGGGTTGCAGCAGCACTTGCAAGGTCATGAACGGCATCGCGAGCGCGAGCAGATGGACGACCGGCGCGGTCCCGCTCCATTTGTCGCCGAGCACCGCGTCGACCAGCGGCCGCGCGGTCGCTGCCAGCCCGAAATAGAAGGGGAGCGCCGCGAGCATTACGATCCGCACCGACCGGTCGAACGCCGCGGCGACCGCCGCGCTGTTATGCTGGATCCGGGCATAGGCCGAGAACGCGACTTCATTGAGCGGTGGCACGAATTTCGAGACAAACACCTGGGTCAGGAACAGGCTTTCGGTATAGAGGCCCAGCTCGTGCGGTGAGAAATGCCGGCCGGCGATGAACACGTCGGCCTGGCTCTGCGCGAACCAGAAGAGCTGGCCGATCGCCATCACCCCGCCATAGCGCGCGAGCGTGCCTGATCCGCGAAAGTCGAAGCTCGGCCAGACCAGCGACTTTGCGGCGATCGTCATCCCGATGGCACGCACGCCGAACAATACGAGTGGCGCGAGCACCAACGTCCACACGCCCAGTCCAGCCAACGCGCCGCCGAGCGCGGCGCTTGCGCTGGCGATCGAGGCAAGGATGTTGACGCGCGCCTGCAGCTTGAAGTCGAGCGTACGCGAGAGAAGCGCGTAGGGCAGCGCGATGAACGGGGTGGTCGCATAGAGCAAAGCCTGGACCTGCAGCATGTGGGCGACGATCGGCTGGCGATAGTAAGTCGCGGCGGCGGGGGCGAGGATGAACACCTGCGCTGCGGCGAGCAGCCCGTTGAGCAGCAGCAGCATCCCGAACAGCTGGCGGATGTCGCGTGGCGTGACCTGCGGCTTCTGGATCAGCCCACTCGCCAGGCCGTAGCCGTTGAGCATGTTGAGAAATACCAGCACCACGCCGGTCATCGCGAACAGCCCGTAATCGTGCGGGTTGAGGATGCGGATGACGAGGAAGGTCGAGGACCATTGCACCAGCTGCGCGAGGATCTGGCTGCCCGAACGCCAGATCACCGCACTGCGCACCTGATTGGATAGCGATTCGGTGGCGGGAATCGGGGCGTCGGCGGCGGCGGTCATGGAGCAACCCTTAGCCGCAAAGCCTTTAAGGAGCCTAAACCCGAGCGTTTCTGCGGGATTGACGCGGGATTGCAAGAAAAGTGCAAAAAAGGGTTTGACCGAATCAGGGGTGCC
>NZ_JASJVC010000111.1:0-7171 GCF_035019905.1 Sphingomonas sp. 10B4
GCCCCTCGAGTTCCTCACGTTTCATAAACAGGATGAATCACGGACTGCCCGGTTTGACAAGGGGGTGGGTAATTACCCGGCACGCGCGTCTTCACCGCCGCGCGCAGCCGGCAGGGCGACCATCTCAACCAGTTATGCATGTCGCTGATGACCGCCGAAAATCCCGCGCGGTTCAAGGCAGATCATGGGTTCTATGATCACGCCAACGCTTGATCCGAAATCAGCCGATCATCTTATTCGCTGAACGGATGCTGACATTCTTGCGTTAATCCCATAGCTTATCGATGTGCTTGGTCCATCGATTATCCTGGTGTCCGTCACTCTCTATCTGGCGTTGCTGGTTAATGTCGGTTGGCGGGCTGAACGGCGTAGTAGCAAGGCGTCGCCGCGTTGGCGCGGACTTCGCTATGGACTGTCGCTGGCCACGTTGTGTTCGGCGTGGACCTATTTTGGTGGGGTCGGCGATGCCAGCCAAGGAATTTGGCTGTTTGCGGCCAATGCCATGGGGCCGATTTTGGCGGTTACCCTGCTGTATCCCGTCTGGCGACGGATCGCGGTCCTGTCAAAGCAGGAAAATGTTGGGTCGCTCGCGGACTTTCTGGCAGCGCGTTATGGCAAGAGCCGTGCGCTGGGCATTCTTGCCACGTGCGTTTCCAGTCTGGGTGCCCTGCCTTATTTAGCGTTACAGTTAAAAGTGCTGACCAGCGCCTGGAATTTTTCGAGCGGTAGAACGGCACCTATCCATACGATGAACACAAGCGGCATGGGTGGGGCAGGTACGGCACTGGTTATGATGTTGATGCTGGTCGGTGTTGCCATCGTGTTCGGCGCGCGCCGGCCAAGTCTCACGCAGCAAAGCCGCGGCTTTGTCGGCATCATTGCGCTCGAATCGTGCGTTAAACTGGCGGGTCTGCTGGGCGTGGCAGTCCTGTCCGGCGCGCTGCTCCTGCGCTTGCCCGGGCTGTCCAGTTCAGCTCTGCAGGCGATTCCGCCGGTGGGCTGGCATCTTGATCTGTCGTTCCTAACGCTGATTCTTCTCTGCACTGTCACGGCCTTTACTCTGCCGCGGCAGTTCCATCTTGGCTTTGTCACGCTTGAGGACGTGTCCGACATCCGTGCCGCTGCGCTCGTGGTGCCGATCTATTTCAGCCTTTGGGTCGTGGCCACGCTGTTGATCGCCACCGCCATTCGTGCCGGGTTCGGGGCGGCGGATGTCGACGCACATCTGCAAGTGCTGGCGGTGCCGATGCACCATGGCGGGCCACTGCTGGCGATGGCGGCGTTGATCGGGGGTCTCTCGGCGGGCGGTGGGATGGTGATCGTCGAAATGACCGCGATTGCCGCGATGGTGTCGAACGAGATCGTGCTGCCGCTGCTCGGCGGGTGGATGCGTTCCGGCACGCCCGGGGCTGATCTTGGACGCGCGATCCTGACGATCCGGCGCGTGACCACTTTGTGCATTGCGCTGCTGGCGTGGCTCTATTTTCTTGGCATTCGCGAACTCGAAGGCACGATGCAACTTGGTTTGACGGCGCTGACGGCGTTTGCCCAGCTCAGCCCCGCGCTGCTTGGCGGGATCTATTGGCGGCGCGGCCATGCGCGCGGCGCGATTGCCGGGATCGTCGCGGGCATGGCTGTCTGGGCGCTGACACTGGCGGGCCCTGATCTGATGTTTGCACGCGGCGGAGGCGGATCGGGCATCAACGGGCTTTGGCCCAGCACCGGGCGGTGGATGCCCTATGGCGCGGTGCTGGCCAGCCTTGCCATGAACACCGCGCTGTTCGTCCTAGTTTCTCTGCGTTCAAAGGCACATTTGATTGACACGATCCAGGCCAATACCTTTGTCGCCAGCGCCTCGCCGACGCCGCTTGCTCCATCACGCCCGATCAGCGCGACGATTGGCGAACTACGGCACTTATTGACGCAGTTTTTGGGAAAGACAGAGGCCGACAAGGCGTTGCTTGATTACCGGATTTCGACCCGCGCTGGCAATCTGTCCGAAGCTGCGCCGGTCAGCCCGACGCTGGCCCGTTCGGCCGAACGTCTGCTCGCAGGAGTGATCGGGGCACCGTCGGCGCGCAATGTTGTCGCTATCGCGCTGGCCGCCGACAGCCAGGATGCCGGCGATATCAGCCGTATCCTCGATGAGGCAGGGCATGCCGTGCATTTCAGCCGTGAACTGCTGCAAACCACGCTCGACAGTCTGGCGCAAGGGGTCAGCGTGGTCGACGGCGATCTGCAACTGGTGGCGTGGAATACGCGCTGGCTGCAATTAATGGGGCTGGGGCCAGGTGATGTGCATGTCGGCAAATCATTGTCCGAGTTGATTGGCAACACGGCGCAAAAAGCCGGTCTGCGCATGCATCTGGCTAGTCGGCTGGAAGCGATTGCAGCGGGTCGACCGCTGCTCGGTGAAATTCACGGCGATCCTGATGGGCGTACCTTGCAAGTGGCAGGCCGGCCGCTGGGACAGGCCGACTATCTGATCACTTTGGCCGATGTCACCGATGCCAAGGCCGCGGCCCTGGTGCTGGCGCGAAGCAACGAGGAACTCGAAGTGCTGGTCAGCGAACGCACCACTGAACTGACGGCGGCGCGGCATCTGGCCGAACAGGCCACTGGTGCTCAAAAGCGGTTTGTCGCCGCTGCCAGCCACGATCTGGTCCAGCCTCTGCACGCTGCACGCCTGTTTATCGGCAATGCCTTGGTCAGGGCAGAGGCCGATCCGGGACAGGTCAGTCTGCTCGAACGCGCCGATCAGGCGGTGGAGGGCGCGCACCGCCTGTTGCGCGCGCTGCTCAACCTCTCGCAACTCGAAACAGGTGCCCTCAAACCGCGCATGGAGCCGGTCGATCTGCGCGCATTGCTGGTCTCTCTCGGACAGGAGTTTGCCGGGCAGGCTACGTCGCGCGGGCTGGATCTGGTCGTGCTGCCGACCACAGCCTGGGCGCTGAGCGATCGCGATCTGCTGCGCTCCATGCTGCAGAACTTGTTAGTCAATGCCTTACGCTATACGCCGCGCGGGCGGGTGGTGATGGCGGTGCGCGTAATGGGGCGATGCGTCCGGATCGAAGTGCGCGACAGCGGTGTCGGCATTGCGCCCGACAAACTGCCGGCTGCGTTCGGCGAATACAGCCGCCTGCCCGAAGGGCGGCGGCTGGCTGAAGGTGCGGGTCTGGGGCTGTCGATCTTGGCGCGGATCGCGCAGATGCTCGATCATCAGGTAATGGTGCGTTCACGTCCCGGGGCGGGTAGCACGTTTGGCGTGATTGTCGGCACCACCGCACCGGTTGCACTGAGCCCGCGCATGATCAGCCCGGCAGTCGATCTGGCGGGGTTGCGTGTGCTATGTATCGATGACGAGGCCGAAGTGCTGCTTGGCACCACTGCATTGATCGAGCGCTGGGGTGGTGTGGTGACCCCGGTCGAAAGCGCTGAAGACGTGCCGAATGGGACATGGGATGTCGCGCTCGCTGATTATCATCTTGCCGGCAGCGATGGCCTTGCCGCGCTGCGCGCATTGGCGGGGCGCGCACAATTGCGATTGCTGGTGACCGCGACCAGCGAAGAAGGCTGGGCGGAAATGCTGGCGATCGAAGGCATCGGTCTGTTCAACAAACCCGTCGCCCCGCTGGCCCTGCGCGCCGTGCTGGCGGAGGCGGCCAGCACGGCGACCCGCGACGATCAACCTGGACGGTAGCGCGCTAGGGCGAGCAGCTGAGACCGGGTCTGCACGCTCATTTTGCGGAACAGGCCGGTTAGGTGGTATTTGACCGTCGCCTCGGACAGCCCGAGTTCATAGGCGATCTGCTTGTTCAGCAATCCCCGGTGCACGCCATCGAGGATGCGCGCCTGCGTATGGGTCAGCCCGTTCTGCGCCTCGTCGGGATCGGCCTCGGGAAACCACGTCCCGCCGCCGATCAGGACCAGGACTGCGGCTGACAACTCGTCGATCCCTGCCGCCTTGGAGATGAAGCCCGCCGCGCCGCAGGCCTGCGCGGTCGCCACGGTTTCGACATCGTCGATTGCCGATACGATCGCCACGGCAAGGTCGGGATAGTGCGCTTTGATTGCCAGCAGTCCGCCGATCCCAGCGCTGTCGGGCAAATTGAGGTCGAGCAGCACCAGCGCCGCCGCAGCATCGACAGCCAGCCGTTTGCGCAGTGCGGCTATCGTGTCGCTTTGTTCGATCTGAACATCGACGCCGATTTGGCTGACCGTCGCGGCCAAGGCCTGCCGAAACAGCGGATGATCATCGACCAACATAATCCGCATCATTCGGTACCAATTTCGCTTTTTCAGGCTTTTGCTGTCGCATGATCTCGTGCCAAAAACCAGTTCCCGCTTTTAGGCGTCACGCCCGGGCCGAACACACCATGCCCCGCACCGTGGGCAAGGCATACGGGCTCGACCTACGTCTAGGCGCTTCTTGCGTCACCTGCCGGTAGTTATTACCCCGAGCCGGTCGAAACCGGACGCTTGGACGGTTTTTGGGGGGGAATCATGCTCGATCTGAACAACACAATGCGCCTGCGCGCCTTAGCTGCAAGCTCGGCGCTGGCGCTGGCTGTGCTGATGCCCGCCATCGCACATGGGCAGGCTGCGACTTCAGCTGCCGGGTCAGCCGCCAGCCCGCCTGCCGATGTCGATACCGGCGAAATCATTGTCACCGCGCTCAGGCGCTCGGAGAGCGTGCTGAAAGTTCCGGCGGCGATCTCGGTCGTCGGGGGCGGCGATCTGAAGACGGTCGGCGTGAACACCGTCACCGATCTGCAAAACCTCGTCCCCGGATTGAACATCGGCACCGGCGGTCTTGGCATCAACATCAGCATTCGCGGCATCACCTCGACGGATCAGACTAGCAAGGGTGAGCTTGGCATTGCCTACAACGTCGATGGCGCTTTCGTCGGCCGCGGCCAGGAACAGGGTCTTCCCTATTTCGATGTAGAGCGGATCGAAGTACTGCGCGGGCCGCAAGGGACGCTTTACGGGCGTTCCTCCACCGGCGGTGCCATCAACGTGATCACGAAGAAGCCGTCGATCGGCGTCTTAGAAGGCTACGGCAAGTTCGAATACGGCAACTACAACGCCGTTCGCGGCGAAGCGGCGATCAATATTCCCGTGAGCGACATGATCGCGGTTCGAGTCGCCGGCAACTTCAATAGGCGCGATGGTTATCTGAAGCCGCAAGGCTTCAGCATCGTCGATACGAATGCCGTTCCGCCGACCAGCAGCTACACGTTCGCGCCAGGCAACCAGAAGGCGAAGAACGATCAGTCCGACCAGACCGGCCGCGTATCGATCGTGATCAAGCCTTCCAATGATGTGACCTTCATCGGGATTGCGACGATCGGACACCAGGGCGGGGTCGGAAGAGGCAGCGCCCTCCTCGACTCGTTGAATGCCGGCAGCTCGCGCCAATTCGACATCCTCGCAAACCCGGTTCCGGCCTTCCAGGATACCGACTTCCAGAACTTCGTCGGCACGTTGAACGTCAAATTCGGTGGGGCGCAGCTCGACATTCTGGGCAGCCATCAGCATTTCAAGGATCACACGCAAGATACCAGCACAAACAATCCGCTGGCAAATAAGACCGGCGCGGGCCGAAGCCCGGTTTTCCCGGGCAGTTCGGCCTTCACGCTTGGCGACTATCAAGGTGTCTTCAACACCACACAGTTGGAAGCCCGCATCTCGAATGTCGATCCAGGTATCATCGATTACGTCGCGGGTGCGAACTACTACTATGAGAAAATTAATGAGAGCGCCCACAACTGGTATGCGCCTGTGGGAAGCCCTTTGAACACCGTGACATATCAGAATGGTATCGACCCGCTCAACACGACCAGCCACAAATCCTACGGTATTTTCGCGCAGGGAACCTATCACGTCACCCGCGAACTCGGCGTCGTCGCAGGAGTTCGGTATACGCACGATGAAACCGTGCGGGTCGGCACATTTGCGGTCCCATTCTTCAATCCCGCGCTTGGTTCGCCATTCTCACCGGCAACCTACTGGCTCGATCAAAAAGGCCAGCCTTGCCACTATCCGAACGATTGTGTCGGCGGCCCGAACAACGGCAATGGATCGGACAGCAAGGTTACCTGGCGCATCGGTCTCAATTATCAGCTCACGCCGAGGGATTTGCTTTTCGCCTCGGTCTCGACGGGCTTTAAGGCTGGTGGGTTTAACGATTTTGATCCAGTCACCGCTAAGACCTCACCTTATGGTCCCGAGTCACTGACCGCTTACGAAATCGGCTACAAGGGCAAACTCATACAAGGCCTGACCCTGACAAGCGGTTTCTATTATTATGACTATTCAAAGCAGCAGTTCAATTCGGTCGTCTTCTTCGGGCCGGGCGGCACGCCCCCGGGTGTGCTCTACACCGCTATTGGCAAGTCCCAAATCTATGGCTGGGAGAACGAGTTCAGCTACCAGATCGACAACGACACGACCCTCGGTGGCAATCTCACCCTCGGCCACTCCAAGGTCGGGAATTTGTTGACCGGCCGAGTTAGCACAAACCAGTTCCAATATGCCGGTCAACGTCTTGACAGCAGTCCGGAATTCACGGCGACGGGGGTTGTCAGCCATAGTTTCGAACTTGGCGGAGGCTCACGGCTCAAGCTGCGCGGTCTCATCAAATACAGCTCGAGCTACCTGATTTCCGACCTGTCGAATGTCGTCCAGTTCAAGCAGAATTCCTATACCCGAAGCGATGCCAGCCTCACTTATGCGACCGCAGCTGATCGTTTCACCATTCAGGTTTTTGTCGAAAATATCGAGAACAAGCTGCAGAAGACCAGTGGTCCCAACAGTTACGCCGGTGGCTATGGCGGGACGAATGGCAATTTTGTGCCAACAACTGAAACGATACCCAACTCGATTTCCTTCGGCGTTAACACCCCGCGCTTCTTCGGTGTGCGCTTTGGCGCCAAGTTCTAGCGCGGTCAGTTTCCGTTCCCTCCCAGTATGGTCCGCCGTGCCTGTGTGCGGCGGACTATCTTTTTGATGGCTGAGCAATGGATATCCAACGGGAGTTGCCAGACCAGGCCTATGACGCGCGCGGCATCGCCGTGATGGCACTGTGCTTTGGTAATTACCCACCCCCTTGTCAAACCGGGCAGTCCGTGATTCATCCTGTTTATGAAACGTGAGGAACTCGAGGGGC
>NZ_JASJVC010000112.1:0-6985 GCF_035019905.1 Sphingomonas sp. 10B4
AGATGTGTATAAGAGACAGCCGCCCATATCGACGCGCTCGCCCCCCTGCCCACCCGCGCGCTCCGGCTCGACAGCCGCGCGATCGAGCTGCTCAAGCGGCTCGGCATCGAGACGATCGACCAGCTAGCCGCCCTCCCGCGCGCGCCGCTCGCGCGGCGTTTCGGCGGCGCGCTCGTCGCGCGGCTCGACCAGGCGAGCGGGCGGCTCCCCGAACCGCTCGACCCCGTGCCCGTGCCCGAGCCGATCGGCGTGGTGCAGCGCTTCGCCGAACCGATCGCCACCGCCGAGGCGATCGAACATTGGCTCGGCCAGCTGATGCCGCGGCTCGTCACCGCACTCGGCCAGGCCGGGCTCGGCGCGCGCGCGGTCGAGCTCGTCGCCGACCGGATCGACGGCGTGCCGCAGCGCCTGCGGATCGGCCTCGCCCGCCCGACGCGCGACGGCGCGCACCTGCTGCGGCTGACGCTGCGGCGGATCGAGGAGATCGCGCCGGGCTACGGCATCGACGCGCTCGCGCTTCACGTCCGCCGTGCCGATCCGCTCGGTGCCGAGGCGTTCGCCGAGACGCTCGAGGCGCAGGCGCCCGACCTCGCGCCGCTGATCGACACGCTCGCCAACCGTATCGGCAGCCACGCGCTGTGGCGCACGATCCCGGTCGAGAGCGATGTGCCCGAACGCTCGATCGCCGCCGCGCCGCCGCTCGATCCGCCGGCGCGCGCGGCGGCAAAGCTCAAGCCCGACGATGTCCGCCAGCTCGATCGCTCGGTCGCGCTCCACCCGTGGGACTCGCGCTGGCCACGCCCGGTGCGACTGCTGCACCGCCCCGAATTGCTCGACCATGTGCTGGCGGAACTGCCCGACCAGCCGCCCAAGCGCTTCACCTGGCGCGGCATGGCGCACCGCGTCGTACGCGCCGACGGGCCAGAGCGGATCCTCGGCGAATGGTGGAAGCGCGGGACCGAACGCCACAGCGTGCGCGACTATTTCCAGGTCGAGGACGAGGCCGGCCACCGCTTCTGGCTGTTCCGCCGCGGCGATGGCGAACGCGGCGAGACGGGCGACCTCGCCTGGTTCATGCACGGGTCGTTCGGATGAGCGGCGGATCAGCGCCGCGCGTCGATCGCCTTGAGATGACCGCCGGCCGCATAACGCAGAATAGCCGCATCGGATGTCACGAGCGGACACCCCAGCGCGCGCGCCGTTGCGATCATGATCTGGTCGCATGGATCGCCGTGGATATTGCCTTTCAGTCCGCCCGCATCGCAACCGATCGCGCTAGTGACCGGTACTTCGACAATCTCGAAAGTCCGCATGACCTCGGCAAGCCACGTCTCCAGCGGACTTCCGAGCGCGATACGCCGCTTGTCGAGCAGCATTGCCAGCTCCCAGGCGACCATCGCCGACATGCGTCGATCGGGCTGGCCTTCAATGTGACGCAGCGCCTTGGGTCCAAGGTCGCTGGCGCCACTCGCAAACCAGATCAGGGTATGCGTATCGAGCAGGATCACCGTGCGGGACCGTCATCCCGCAACCGTTCGGCCCATTTACTCTCCCACTTCGCTTCCCAATCGGGGTCGATCGGGCTGACAATGTCCCCCAAGATCGTAATCGACCCCTTCATCATACCGAACCGTGCCACGGGGGCGGTCTTTTCGGCCACCGCCGACACGGTCGCAACCGGCTTGCCGCGCTTGGTGATGGTGATCGATTCGCCGCTTGCCTGGACCTCGTCGAGGATCGCCAGGCATTTGGCCTTGAATTCCGCCGCGCCGATCATCTTCGTCATGGGCTTTGCTCCTGCCGAACTGGTCACTTCTTATAGTCACTTCGTCAGATTCGGGCAATGATCTGGTCCGAATTACAAGTGACGACGCATTACAGTTTCCTGCGCGGCGCATCGTCGCCCGAGGATCTCGTCAAGGCCGCGGTGTTGACGGGAATGCCGGCGATCGGGGTGACCGACCGCAACTCGGTCGGCGGCGTGGTGCGCGCACTCGTCGCGACCGAGGAACTGTCGGCGATCCGCCCGATCCGGCTCGTCGCGGGGTGCCGGCTCGATCTGGTCGACGGCACATCGGTGCTCGTCTGGCCCGAAGATCGCGCGGCGTGGAGCCGGCTCACGCGGCTGCTGACGCTCGGCAAGGGTCGCGCCGATCCGCAAAAGGGCGAGAAGGGGCAATGCTTCCTGCATTGGGAGGATGTCGCGCAGCATGCCGAGGGGCTGGTCGCAGCGCTCGTCCCGGGACTGACCGAAACCTATGCAGAAGATGCCGAGGCGCTGCGCTGGATGGCCGATGTGTTCGGCAATCGCGGCCATGTCTGCCTGACGCAGCACCGCCGCCCCGGCGATGCGCAGCGGCTCCACAGCCTCGACGCGCAGGCAGAGCATTACGGCCTCACCCCGCTCGCGACCGGCGACGTGCTCTATGACGTGCCGCAGCGCCGGATGTTGCAGGACGTCGTCACCGCGATCCGCCACCGCTGCACGATCGACGACCTCGGCCATGCGCGCGAACGCAGTGCCGACCGGCACCTCAAGGGCCCCGCCGAGATGGCGCGGCGCTTCAAGCATCATCCGCGCGCGCTCGCCGCGGCGGAGGCGATCGTCGAGCGCTGCACCTTCTCGCTGCGCGAATTGAAGGATCAGTATCGCTATCCCGACGAAGTGGTGATCAGCCAGCGCTCGCCACAGGATGCACTCGCGACGATGGCGCGCGACGCGCTGTCCGACCGCTTCCGGGGCGCGCCGCCGCCCGCCTACACCAAGCTGCTCGAGCACGAACTCGGCCTGGTCGAGACGATGGGCTATGCGCCCTATTTCCTCACCGTCAATTCGATCGTCCGCTTCGCGCGCAGCCAGGGCATATTGTGCCAGGGGCGCGGATCGGCGGCGAATTCGGTGATCTGCTTCGTGCTCGGCATCACCTCGATCGACCCGATCGTCCATACCTTGCTGTTCGAACGCTTCATCTCGACCGAGCGACGCGAACCGCCCGATATCGACGTCGATTTCGAGCATGAGCGGCGCGAGGACGTGATCCAGTGGATCTACGAGACCTATGGCCAGCACCATGCCGCGCTGACCGCGGTCGTCAGCCGTTATCGCTCGCGCGGCGCGGTGCGCGAGGTCGGCAAGGCGCTCGGGCTGCCCGAGGACATGACCGCAGCGCTCGCTTCGCAAGTGTGGGGCTGGTCGAACGACGGCGTCCCGCTCGAGCATGTCGAGGCGCTCAATCTCGATGCGACCGAGCCGCGGCTTGCGTTGACGCTCGAGCTCGCGACGCAGTTGATCGGCACGCCGCGGCATCTGTCACAGCATCCCGGCGGCTTCGTGCTGTCGCACGACCGGCTCGACGAACTCGTGCCGGTCGAGCCCGCTGCGATGATCGACCGCCGCGTGGTCGAATGGGAGAAGCTCGACATCGAGGAGATCGGGCTGATGAAGGTCGATATCCTCGGGCTCGGGATGTTGGGGTGCATGCGCCGCAGCTTCGATCTGCTGCGCGAGCACAAGGGCCTCGATATCCGGCTCGACAGCCCCGAGATGCAGGTCGACGACCCTGCGACCTATGCGATGATCCAGCAGGCCGACACGCTCGGCACCTTCCAGATCGAGAGCCGCGCGCAGATGTCGATGCTGCCGCGGATGAAGCCCAAGGAATTCTACGACATCGCGATCCAGGTCGCGATCGTGCGGCCGGGGCCGATCCAGGGCGACATGGTCCACCCCTATCTCAAGCGGCGCGAACAGAAGGAGAAGATCGAATATCCCAATGCCGCGCTCGAGGGCGTGCTCAAGAAGACGCTCGGCGTGCCGCTGTTCCAGGAACAGGCGATGCTCGTCGCGATCGTCGGGGCGGGGTTCACGCCCGGCGAGGCCGACCGGCTGCGCCGCGCGATGGCGACCTTCAAGATGACCGGCGGGGTCGGCGAATTCCGCGACAAGTTGATCAACGGCATGCTCGGCAACGGCATTTCGCTCGATTTCGCCGAGCGGCTGGTCAAGCAGATCGAGGGGTTCGGCAGCTATGGTTTCCCCGAGAGCCATGCCGCGAGTTTCGCCAAGATCGCGTATGCGTCGAGCTGGATGAAGTGCCACCATCCGGATGTGTTCTGCGCCGCGCTGCTCAACGCGCAGCCGATGGGGTTCTACGCGCCGGCGCAGATCGTACGCGATGCGCGCGAGCATGGGGTGCGGATCGCGCCGGTGTGCGTCAACCGGAGCGACTGGGATACGATCCTTCTTCCTCCCCTGCCGCTTGCGGGAGGGGACCGAGGGGTGGGCGCGACAGGCGTATCACACGATACCGCTTACAATGGAGCGCGAGCCCAGCCCCTCCCGCGAGCGGGAGGGGAGACATTGCCCCTCCGCCTTGGCCTGCGCATCATCCTCGGCATCTCGGGCGCCGAGGCCGGGCGCATCCTCATCGCACGCGGCGATCGGCCGTTTGCGTCGATCGAGGATGTCTGGCGTCGCGCCGGCGTGTCGCTGCTGACGCTCGAGAAGATCGCGCAGGCCGATGGCTTTCACGGCTTCGGGATCGATCGCCGCAAGGCACTGTGGGAGGTCAAGGCGCTCGGGCAGAAGCCGCTGCCGCTGTTCGCCGCCATCGAATCGCCGACCGAGCCGAGCGTGACGCTCAAGGCGCTCACCGCCGGGCGCGAGGTGGTCGAGGATTATCGCGCGACGCAGATGTCGCTGCGCGCGCATCCGCTGAGTTTTTTGCGCGGCGAGCTCGAGCGGCGGCGGGTGACGCGGTGCGGCGACCTGCGCGGGATGAAGGACGGCAGCCGCGTCGAGGTCGCCGGGCTGATCCTGGTGCGGCAGCGCCCGGGGAGCGCGAAGGGGGTGGTGTTCGTGACGCTCGAGGACGAGACCGGCATCGCCAATGCTATCCTGTGGCCCGACCGGTTCGAGGCGCAGCGCCGCGTTGTGATGGGCGCAGCGATGCTCGGCATCAGCGGGCGCGTGCAGAGCGAAAGCGGGACGATCCACGTCATCGCCGATCGCATCATCGATCTGACGGGGATGCTCCGCCAGATCGGCGATCTCGATTTGCCGCGCCTCACCATGCCGGGCGACGGCGCGACGCATGGCGGCACGATCGACCCGCGCGACCGCAAGCCCGAGTGGAAACCGCCGGCGCAACGCGCGCTCGAAAGCTGGCCGCCGCGGGCGGGTGGGAAGGAGGATGCGGACCTTATTCCGGTCCGCAGCCACGATTTCCACTAGCGCGCCTAACCCTCCTCCCCTCCCTTTCCGGGAGGGGAGTCGAGAGCCCCAACGTCAGGCGGTCTTGCCGGTCTCGAACAGGAACCACGCGCGACGCTCGGCATCGTCGGTCCAATTGTCGATCATTGCGCTCGTGGCATTGTCCTTGGCTTCGTCGGCGATGTCCTTCGCCTCGCGCAGCGCCTCGACCAGCTTGAGATTGTCGTCGCGCAATTCCTTGAGCATCGCGGCCGGCGCGACGAACTCGGCGTCATTGTCGGTGATCGTCTGATGGCGTGCAATGTCGCCGATCGAGCGGAGCGTCGTGTTGCCGGTCTTGCGGACGCGCTCGGCGATGTCGTCGGTGCCGGCGAAGATCTGCGCCGCCTGCTCGTCGAGCAGCAGGTGATAGTCGCGGAAATGCGGGCCCGACATGTGCCAGTGGAAATTCTTGGTCTTGAAGAACAGCGCGAACGAATCGGCGAGGACGCCGTTGAGCGCCTCGGCGACGGTCTTGGTCGCATTGCTCTGGAGGTCGGTCGGGGTGTTCAGCGCCTTGGCAACCATGGGGTGCACTCCTGAAAAAGTTGATTCGATGCAGCAACGATTGTCTGGCGCAATGGGTCCCACCCCGCGCAGGCAAAAATGCGATCAGACCGATCGCCGCACTAGATCAGCCGCAGCGCACCAAGCCCTTGTACGGCGCCGGAAATCAGCAGGGCGACCGACGCGGCGATTCGCAGCGCCGTGGTCGGGATCGTCCGCAGCCCCCGCGTGCCGAGCAGGATCGCGGGCACCAGCACGACCATCGCGCCGATCGTCGCCCCGACCGCGGCGAGCGCCGGCGTCGTACTGCGCGCGGCGAGCGCGGCGGTGATGAATTGCGTGCGATCGCCGAAACCGAGCATCCCGACCGCGACGAGGCTCGTGCCGAACGCGCCGAGCCGCCAGTCGCGCAGCTTGGGCGGCTTAAGCGGCCAGCAGCCCGACGCGCCGGCCGAGAGCAGCGCGAACGCCAGCAGCAGGTCCCGCGCATTGGGCGACAGCAACGGCGCGACGATCACCCCGCCGACCACGCCGATCGCATTGCCGAGCGCGATCGCGAGCGCCGTCGCGGCGATCACCGCTGCCTTGCTCGCGTATCGATCGCCGAGCAGCGCCACGGTCCACGGCGTGCGATCGCTCGCCTGGGTAAACAGCGCCGCGACGAGCGCGGCCATCAGCGCGTCCATACGCTCAGCCGTTCCGCCGCGCGAATCGCACGACTCGCACGCCGCCTGCTTGCCCGCTCCGATCGATTGCCCCACATGCCGTGTGCATACGCTGTTGCCCCTTCGCCGCACAGGCTAAGCCGCAAGGCATAAAGGCCGGCTTAACTGCGCGCGAATCGGCGTGCGCGCTTGACATCCATGGCCTGTTCCGCCATCGGGCAGGGCTTCAAGCGGCGGCTCGTTCGCCGCTTTTGCATTTTCAGATCACAGGAATTCAGGTCATGGCAAAGCCGACCACGGTCAAGATCAAGCTCGTCAGCACGGCAGACACCGGCTTCTTCTACACCACGAAGAAGAACCCGCGCACCAAGACCGAGAAGCTGAGCTTCAGCAAGTATGACCCCGTCGTGCGCAAGCATGTCGAGTTCAAGGAAGCCAAGATCAAGTAAGCCGCTGGCCGCAAGGCCGGTTGCGTCGATCAGGGCCGCGGGCATATGCCCGGCGGCCTTTTTCGCGTTCCTGAAAGCCCCTCCCCTTCAGGGGCTGTCTCTTATACACATCT